>JBIIDW010000301.1:0-3829 GCA_044238215.1 Steroidobacteraceae bacterium | reverse complement strand
ACACGTCCTCCTCGTCCTGCAGGCCCGCCATCGACAGCACGGAGTGCTCGGCCTCCTCGCGGATCACGTCGACCACGTCGTCGACGGTGATGCGGCCCAGCAGCTGGCCGTCGGCGCTGACCACCGCGGCGGAGACGAGGTCGCGGTCCTGGAACAGCTGCGCGACCTCGTGTGCAGGGGTGCCGGGCTCGATGCGCGGTGCTTCCGTGTCGAGGCTCTCGCCGACGGAGTCCTCGGGATCGGCGGTGATGATGCGCGTCAGGGGAATGGTGCCGAGGTAGCGGTCGTTGCGGTCGACCACGAACAGGCTGTCGGTGCGGGCGGGCAGTTCGCCGCGCATCCGCAGGTAGCGCAGCACCACCTCGAGCGTGACGTCGGGGCGGACGCTGACGGTGTCGGTGTTCATCAGCCCGCCCGCGCTGTCCTCGGGCCAGGACAGCACCCTGCTCAGGCGCTCGCGGTCCTGCTGGTCCATCGAGCGCAGCACCTGCCGCGTGACCGTCTCGGGCAGTTCCCCGACCAGGTCCGCGAGGTCGTCGACCTCCATGCCCTCGGCCGCGGCGATGAGTTCGGCGTCCTCCATGCCCTCGATGAGCTGCTGCCGGACACCCTCGTTGAGTTCGACCAGCACTTCGCCGTCGAGGTCGCGATCCACCAGCTCCCAGGCCAGCTCGCGCTGCCGCGGTGGCAGCGACTCGAGCATCTGCGCGACCTCGGCGGGGTGCATGGCGTTGACCATGCGCTGGGCCTGCCGGAGCGTGCCCGACTCCAGCGCGGCGCGCAGCGCCGCCAGCCGCGCTTCGCGGCGGTCTGCCCCGGCAACGGTCACGCGCGCGGGTGTCCGGGCTGGCTGGCGGACAGCGCCAGCCCGGAGTGGCGCGCGAGCAGGCCGGGCAGTTCCGGGGCGAAGCGCTCGGCCAGACGGTCGACCAGGTACACCGACCGGTGCTGGCCGCCGGTGCAGCCGACGGCGAAGGTCAGGTAGCGACGGCCCGCAGCACGGTGCTCGGCAATGCGCGCCGCGACGAAATTGCCGATGTCCTCCAGCAGGCGGCGCACGCTGGGCTGGCCCTCGAGGTAGCGCACGACGGCCGGGTCGCGGCCGGTGAACTGCCGCAGCGCGGGATCCCAGTACGGATTCGGCAGCGTCCTGGCGTCGAAGACGAAATCCGCGTCGCCAGGCAGCCCGTGCTTGAAGCCGAAGGACACGAACGTGACCGACAGTTGGCCGGACGAGCGCTGCTCGACCCGGCGCAGCACCAGTTCGCGAAGCTCGTGGACGCCGGTGCGCGAGGTGTCGAGGACGAGGTCGGCCGCGTAAATGACCGGTTCCAGCACGCGGCGCTCGAGGGCGATCGCCTCGCGAAGCGCCATGCCCTCGCGCGACAGCGGGTGGCGCCGGCGCGTCTCCGCGTAGCGCCGCAGCAGTTCGTCGTCGCTGGCTATCAGGAACAGGACTTCGCAGCGGATGCCGCTGCGCTTGAGTTCGGCGACCATCGCCGGCACCGACTCGATCTCCGCTTCGGTGTTGCGCGCGTCGAGGCCGATGGCGGTGCGCTGGTACGCCGCATCGCCGCTGCGCACCGTGTGCGCGATGAACGGGGCCAGCATGGCCGCCGGCATGTTGTCGATGCAGTAGAAGCCGGCGTCCTCGAGCGCGTTGAGCGCCACGCTCTTGCCCGCACCCGACAGACCGCTGACGACGATCAGGCGCATGCCAGCCCCGCGCCCGCTCAGTGGCGGGCGTTGCGACCTTCCGTCGCGTGGTGGTCGGTGATCTTTTCCTTGCGCTTCTTGACCAGCCGGTCGAGCTTGTCCGCCAGCGCGTCGATCGCCGCGTACATGTTCTCGTCCTCGGCGTCGGCGTGGATCGTGTTGCCGCCGGCCTTGATGTTGGCCTCGGCCTTGTGCCGCAGTTTTTCGACGGAGAGGACGCAGTGCGCCTCGATGACCTGGTCGAAATGCCTCACGACGCGCGCCAGCCGCTTCTCGACGTATGCGCGCAGGGCCTCGGTGACCTCGACGTGGTGTCCGGAGACTGACAGCTGCATGGGGATCTCCTGTTGGCTCTGGGACGGTCTATTGTGCGCCATTCAGCCGGGTTCGGGTCGCCTCCGTTCCGAGGACGGCGCGATGCCCAGCGCCTCGCGGTACTTGGCGACCGTGCGGCGGGCGACCGGGATCCCCTCGCCCGAGAGGATCTCGGCGATGCGCGCGTCCGACAGCGGCGCCGCCGCGTTTTCCTCCCGCACCAGCTTGCGGATCTTCGCGCGGATCGCGGTCGACGAGGTTCCCTGGCCGTCGCCGCCCTCGACCTGGCTGGAGAAGAAGAACCGCAGCTCGAATACGCCGCGCGGCGTCAGCATGAATTTGCCGGAAGTCACGCGCGAGATCGTCGACTCGTGCATGGCGATGGCGTCGGCGATGTCCTTGAGGATCATCGGCCGCATGCGCTCCTCGCCGTGCTCGAGGAACTCCGCCTGGCGCTCGACGATCGCGCGACCGACCTTCAGCATGGTGTCGTGGCGGATCTCCAGGCTCTTCAGCAGCCAGCGCGCCTCCTGCAGCTGGGTGCGCATCGTGGTGTGCGCCGCACCGCGGCCGATGAGGCTCGCGTAGCCCTCGTTCAGGCGCACCCGCGGTGCGGTCGCCGGGTTGACCTCGACGGACCAGCCGCGGTCGGTGCGCCGCACCAGCAGGTCGGGAACCACGTACTCGGGCGTGGCCGTGCTGACGGCCGAGCCCGGCCGCGGGTGGCAGCCGCGGACCAGCGCGACCGCGATCGCCAGCGCATCCTCGTCGGCGCCCAGCGCGGCGCGCAGCGGGCCGAGGTCGCGCTGCGCGAGGCGCTCCAGGTGCCCGGCCGCGATCGTGCGCGCGAGGTCGAGGCCCGGAGTGCCGGGATCGAGCTGGCCGAGCTGCAGCAGCACGCACTCGGACAGGGAGCGCGCGGCGACGCCTGCCGGGTCCAGCATCTGCACCAGCATCAGCACGCGCTCGACTTCGTCCTCGGGGCAGTCGATCTCCGGCCGCAGCGTGCTGGCTATCTCGGCGAGCCCGTCGGTGAGGTAGCCGTCGTCGTTGATCGCGTCGACGATCGCCGAGCCGATCGCGAGGTCGCGTGGCGAGAGCCCGGCCAGCTCGAGCTGTGCCAGCAGGTGATCGCGCAGCGTGCGTCCCTCGACGTCGGCGATGTCGCGCTGGCGATCGTCGTCGTCGAACGAGGACTCGCCGCTGCCCGTGGCCCGGTCGTCCCAGGTGTCGTCGAGGATCTCGACCTCGGGTGCGTCGTCGTCGCGGCCGCCTTCGGCCTCCGCAGGATCGCCGCTGCCCGGTGCGACGTCGGCGGTGCCTTCCGGCAGGCCGTCGAGCGAGGTGCTGTCGCCGTCGTCGACGGCCTCGAGCATGACGTTGCTCTCGAGCAACTCGCTGAGGTGCGCCTGCAGCTCGATCGCCGGCATCTGCAGCAGGCGGATCGCCTGCTGCAGTTGCGGGGTCATCGTGAGCTGCTGGCCCAGCCTGAGCTGCAGGGACGGCTTTAGCATCGGGAAGTCGAGGCGCGCGGGGCGGCGCGGGGCCGCGTGGCGCAGTCTACAGCCTGAAGGATTCGCCCAAGTACACCTCACGGACTTGGGCATTGGCAAGGATTTCGTCCGCAGATCCGGCGGCGATCACGGTTCCGCTGCCGATGATGTAGGAGCGCGCGCAGACGCCGAGCGTCTCCCGTACGTTGTGGTCGGTGATCAGCACGCCGATGCCGCGGGCGGCGAGCTCGCGGATCACGCGCTGGATGTCGAGCACGGAGATGGGGTCCACGCCGGCGAACGGC
>JBIIDW010000300.1:0-3835 GCA_044238215.1 Steroidobacteraceae bacterium | reverse complement strand
CCGGCCGCGCCGGCCGGCTCCGAGTCGCGCAGCGCGGTGTAGAGCCGGCCCAGCGCGGCGTCAGCCTGGTCGATCTGCGCGAGCGAGTAGTTGATCGGCCCGCGGTAGTGACTCGAGGTCAGGAAGTAGCGCAACACCTCCGGGTGACGGACGAAGCCGGAGTCGAGCACGTCGCGGATCGTGAAAAAGTTGCCGAGCGACTTCGACATCTTCTCGTCGTCGACGTTGACGAAGCCGTTGTGCATCCAGAGGTTCGCGAAGCGATCGCCGGAAGCCGCGCAGGACTGCGCGATCTCGTTCTCATGGTGAGGGAACTTGAGATCCATGCCGCCGCCGTGGATGTCGAAGTGGGAGCCCAGCAGCTCCTCCGACATCACCGAGCACTCGATGTGCCAGCCTGGGCGCCCCGGACCCCACGGCGAGTCCCAGCTCGGCTCGCCCGGCTTGGCGCGCTTCCACAGCACGAAGTCGAGCGGGTCGCGCTTGGCGTCGGCCACCTCGACGCGCGCGCCGGCGCGCAGATCGGCGAGCCGCTTTCCCGACAGGCGGCCGTAGCCCTCGAAGCTCGACACCGAGTACATGACGTCGCCGTCGTCGCCGACGTACGCGTGGCCCTTCTCGAGCAGCCGGCGGGTCATCGCGATCATCCCTGCCACGTGCGCGGTGGCACGCGGCTCGTGGTCGGGGCGCAGGATGCCGAGGCGGTCGTAGTCCGCGTGCATCGCCGCGATGTAGCGCGCGGTGAACGTGCCGATCGGCTCGCCCAGCTCGGCAGCGCGACGGATGATCTTGTCGTCGATGTCGGTGATGTTGCGGACGAAAGTGACCCGATAGCCGCGATGCCCGAGATAGCGACGGACGACGTCGAACGCCACCTTGGAGCGGGCATGGCCGATGTGGCAGAAGTCGTAGACCGTGTCGCCGCAGACGTACATGCTCACTTCGCCGGCGCGGATCGGCACGAGCGCTTCCTTGCGGCCCGTCAGGGAATTGTGGATGTGGATCATCGGTCCTCGGTGCGCGCGAAGCGCTGCAGGCGCGCGCGGGCGCGCGCGGGAGTGATCAGCGGCAGCAGCGGCGCCAGCTCGGGCCCGTGGCCGGCACCGGTGAGTGCCCAGCGCAGCGGCCGGAACAGCTCCGGCCCCTTTCGGCCCGTCGCGTCGCGCACCGCCGCGCAGACCGCACGCCAGTCGTCGCCGTGCGCGTCGACGGCTGCCGTGGCCGCCGCGAAGAACGCGGGCCCCGACGCGGCCACCACGGCGCGCCCCTCGGCGTCCAGCTCGGGCGACTCTGCGCCGAACACGACCCGCGCCCAGGCCGCGGCGTCCGCCGGTCGCTCGACGTTCGGCTGCACGGCGGCGACGAACGCCCGCGCCGCATCCGGCGGCAGGCCGGGCGGCAGCGCCGGCTGCATCCAGTCGAGCGCCGCCTCCGGCGCGAGGCGATGCACGGCCTCGCGCTGCCAGCCGCGCAGTCGCGCCTCGTCGAAGCGCGCAGGCGCACGGCCGAGGTGCGCGACGTCGAAGGCCGCAGCCATCTCGCCCGGGCTCAACCAGCCCTGGGACGCGCCGGAGTGGCCGAGGCGGAACAGGTGATTGACCAGCGCCGCCGGCAGGATGCCCTGCTCCCGGAGCTGGCGCAGCGATGCCGCGCCGGCACGCTTGGACAGCGGTGCGCCCGCGTCGTCGACGATCAGCGGCAGGTGGCCGTAGGCCGGCGCCTCGACCCCGAGGGCCCGGGCGAGCAGCAGCTGGCGCGGGGTGTTGGACAGGTGGTCCTCGCCACGCAGCACCAGGGTGACACCCATCAGGGCGTCGTCGAGCACGTTGCCGAAGAAGAACGCCGCGCTGCCGTCGGCACGCTGCACGACGAAGTCGCCGATGTCGGCGCAGGCGAAGCGCTGCGGCCCGTGCACGAGGTCGTCGAAGGCCACCTCGCCTTCCTGCGGCACGCGGAAGCGCAGCGACGGCAGCCGGCCCTCGGCCTCGCGGGCGCGGCGCTGGACGGGTCCCAGGTCGCGGCAGGTTCCGGCGTACCGCGGCGGCCGCCCGGCCGCCCGGCTCGCGCGGCGCGCGACCTCGAGTTCGAGGTCGCTGCAATAGCAGGGGTAGACCGCGCCCACCGCCTCGAGACGCCCGATCGCGGCGGCGTACACGGCGCCGCGCTGCGACTGGAGGTAGGGACCCGACGGGCCGCCAACGTCCGGACCCTCGTCCCAGTCGAGCCCGAGCCAGCGCAGGTCGCGCAGCAGCGCCGCGGCAAGCGCGGGGTCGCTGCGGCGGGCGTCCGTGTCCTCGATGCGCAGCACGAAGCGGCCGCCGTGCCTTCGCGCCAGCAGCCAGTTGAACAGTGCGGTGCGCGCGTTGCCGAGGTGCAGCTCGCCGCTGGGGCTCGGGGCGAATCGCGTGACGACGGGCGGCGGCATGGCGCGCATGTTACCCGAGTCGCACGCATGCCCTAGAATCGGCCGCGCGATGCGCCATCTCTTCGTCTCCGACCTGCATCTCGATGACGGCGCGCCGGCGGCCATCGACGCCTTCTGCGGCTTCCTGGGCGGCGACGCCCGCGACTGCGACGCGCTCTACGTGCTCGGCGACCTGTTCGAATCCTGGATCGGCGACGACGACGACGATCCTGCCCGGGCACGCGTGGTCGACGCGCTCGCCGGCCTCGCTCGCAGCGGCACCGCGGTGTTCGTGATGCGCGGCAACCGCGACTTCCTGCTCGGCCCGGGCTTCGAGGCGCGCAGCGGCTGCCGCCTGCTGCCCGACCCGGTCGTGGCCACGCTGCACGGGTGCCGCGTGCTGTTGACGCACGGCGACCTGCTCTGCACCGCCGATCGCGCCTACCAGGAGCTTCGCTCCACCGTGCGTGGTGAAGGCTTCCGCTCCACCGTGCTCGCACTGCCGGCGGGGGACCGGCGCAGGCTGGCCAACGCCCTGCGCGCCGGCAGCCGCGCGCACACGGCGAGCACCGGGGCAGCGATCATGGACGTCGACCCGCAGGCCGTCGTCGCCGCGATGCGCGCCGCGGCTGCCGACGTCATGATCCACGGCCACACCCACCGGCCGGCGACGCACGCGCTGCAGGTCGACGGCCGCCCGGCCACCCGCATCGTGCTCGACGCCTGGTTCGATCGCGGCAGCGTGCTCGAGTGGGGACCGAAAGGCCCCTCGACCCGGCTACTGGAGTTCGCCGGACGCTGAGGGTAGGCCCGAGTGGAACCGGAACTCGGGGTCCGGGCCCGTCACGAGCGCCGCCTCGACTCCGGCGAGCTCCCCGAGCCGCGCTCGCCAGTCGATGCCGCCGGCCTGCGACGCGTGCCGCTCGGCCAGCCGCAGGTAGAGCTCGAAGTGCCGCGCCTCGGACTGACGCAGCTGCGCGTAGAGCGGCGCCACGGCCGCGGGCAGTCGCCCGGCGAGCAGGGCGAAGCGCTCGCAGGAACGCGCCTCGATCAGGGCGCCTGACAGCAGCAGGTCGAGCTTGCGCAGCGGCTCATGCGTGCGCAGCGCGGCCCGCAGGCCGCCGCCGTAGCGGCCGGGCTTGCGGCGCAGGTAGGGCACGCCGGTCTCGCGCATCAGCCGGTCGACCTGCTCGAAGTGGCGCAGTTCCTCGCGCGCCAGCTTCGACAGCCGCGCGCACAGCTCGCGGTCCTCGGGATAGGCGAACATCAGCGCCAGTGCGGTGGAGGCCGCCTTCTTCTCGCAGTTGGCATGGTCGGACAGCAGCTCGGGCCAGCGCCGCTCGGCCTCATCCACCCACTCGGCGGGTGTCGCCGCGAGCAACGGGAAGGCCGTCATGCGGCCAGCTCCGCGCGTCGGGCGTCGTCGAGGGC
>JBIIDW010000299.1:0-3836 GCA_044238215.1 Steroidobacteraceae bacterium | reverse complement strand
GGTGATGAGTCCCGCCTGGTCGAGGCTGGACGCGAAGGCGATCATGCCGTAGCGCGACACCCGCCCATAGGTCGGCTTGATGCCCGTCACGCCGCACAGCGCGGCAGGCTGGCGTATGGAGCCGCCGGTGTCGGTTGCAGTGGCGGCAGGCACCAGCCGGGCGGCGACCGCCGCCGCCGAACCGCCCGACGACCCGCCCGGCACGCGGCCGGTGTCCCAGGGATTGCGCACCGCACCGAACCAGCTGGTCTCGTTCGACGAGCCCATGGCGAACTCGTCCATGTTGAGCTTGCCCAGCATCACCGTGCCGGCGGAGCGCAGCCGCTCGACGACGGTCGCGTCATAGGGCGATACGAAGCCGGACAGCATCCGCGACCCGCAGGTCGTGAGCACGTCGCGGGTGCAGAAAATATCCTTGTGGGCCAGCGGGATGCCGGTGAGCGCGCCCGCCTTCCCCGCGTGCCGTGCCGCGTCGGCGGCGGCCGCTTCCGCCAGCGCCGACTCGGCCGTCAGCGTGACGAAGGCGTTCAGGCTGCCCTGCGCGGCGGAGGCCCGCCCGAGGCAGGCCCGGGTGAGTTCGACGCTGGAGTACCGGCCCGCGGCAAGGCCGCGGGCGAGCCCGGCGACGGTGGCCTCGGGGAGCGCCGGCGCGGTCACTCGATCACCTTCGGGACGAGGTAGAGGCCGGCCTCGACCTGCGGCGCGTTGCGCTGGTAGTCGTCCCGCCGGTCGGACTCCGACACGCGGTCGGCCCGCAGCCGCTGCGCGAGGCCCGGCAGGGGGTGCGCCATGGGCTCGATGCCCGCGGTGGAGGCCCGGTCGAGTTCGCCGACGAAGTCCATGATCCGCGACAGGGAATCGACGTAAACCGGTATCTCCGCCTCGGAAAGCTGCAGGCGCGCGAGCTGCGCGATGTTCTCGATGTCGGCGCGGGTCAGGCTCATGGGGATGCCTCGCGGGGCTCCGGGAAAGCGCGGGGAAAACCGCGCCGAAATGATACACAATCGCCTTGTGGAAGGCGCCGTAGGTTGCTAAATTGCCGCAACTTTTTCTTCGCGCGCCTCGCGCCTCCGGTCGCCCCGATGTTCAAACGCCTGCGTGGCTATTTCTCCAGCGATCTGTCGATCGACCTGGGCACGGCCAACACCCTCATCTACGTCCGCGACCGGGGCATCGTGCTCAACGAGCCCTCCGTCGTCGCGGTACAGGACGAGTTCAACCGAGGTGGCAAGGTCATCGTCGCCGTGGGCGCCGAGGCCAAGAGCATGCTCGGCCGCACCCCCGGCCACATCACTGCCGTGCGGCCGATGAAGGACGGCGTCATCGCCGACTTCACCTACACGGAGAAGATGCTCCAGTACTTCATCAACAAGGTGCACGGTAACCGCCTGCTCAAGCCTTCGCCGCGCGTGCTCGTCTGCGTGCCGGTCGGATCCACGCAGGTGGAGCGACGGGCGATTCGCGAGTCCGCCGAGGGCGCGGGAGCCCGCACCGTCGCGATCGTCAGCGAGCCGATGGCCGCGGCGGTCGGGGCCGGCCTGCCGGTGCAGGAGGCCTGCGGCTCGATGGTGCTCGACATCGGCGGTGGCACGTCGGAAGTGGCGGTCATCTCGCTGAACGGCATCGTCTACGCGCACTCGGCCCGCATCGGCGGCGACCGCTTCGACGACGCCATCATGAACTACGTGCGCCGCAACTACGGCATCCTCATCGGCGAAACCACGGCGGAGCGCATCAAGATCGAGATCGGCTCGGCGTACCCGGGCCAGACCGTGCGTGAACTCTCGGTCAAGGGCCGCAATCTCTCCGAAGGCGTGCCGCGCAGCTTCACACTCAACAGCAACGAGATCCTCGAGGCCCTGCAGGAGCCGCTGCAGGGCATCGTCAGCGCCGTCAAGCAGGCGCTGGAGCAGACGCCTCCCGAACTCGGGGCCGACGTCGCCGACCGCGGCATCGTGCTCACGGGCGGCGGTGCGCTGCTCCGCGACATCGACAAGCTGCTGACCGAGGAAACCGGGCTGCCGGTCGTCATCGCGGAGGACCCGCTCACCTGCGTGGCGCGCGGCGGCGGCCGGATCCTCGAACTGATGGACGAACTCGGACCGGGCAACTTCGGCCTCGAATAGCGGCCCGCAGACCGCAAGGACGCGCACAGCGCGGGAGCACACTTGGCCGTGTTCGCGTCAGCCCAGGGCCGTTCCCAGCGCGGGATGCCGCCCGGCTTGCGGTTCTTCCTCTACGCCGGCCTCGCCATCGCGCTGATGTACCTCGACCAGCGCGGCGGCTGGCTGGAACGCGTGCGCTACGGCCTGCAGGCCGCGGCGTATCCGCTGCAGCTGGCCATGAACTCGCCCTCCGCCGCCTGGACGTGGACCCGCTCGATCTTCGAGGCGCGGGCCGCACTGCAGGAGGAAAACCGGCGGCTGCGCGAGGCCAACCGCCAGCTCGAGCTGCAGAGCCTGCGCTATGCAGCCCTCGAGCGCGAAAATGCGGCGCTGCGCGGCCTGAAGGGGATGCTGCCCGGTGTCGCCGGGAAGTGGCTGCCGGGCGAGGTCATCGGCGCGGAATCGACGAGCCTGCGCCAGCGCCTGACGGTGCGGCGTGGCGCGGTGAATGGCGTGTTCAAGGCGCAGGCGGTGGTGGCCGACGGCGGCCTGATCGGCCAAACCCTCAGGGTCGGACCCTGGAGCTCGGAAGTGATCCTGGTTTCCGACCCGGAGCACGCCGTGCCCGTGCAGGTGGTGCGTAACGGGCTGCGCACGATCGCGGTCGGCACGGGCGACCCCAATGCCATCAACCTGCCCTACCTGCCGATCCAGTCCGACATCCGCGAGGGCGACCAGTTGGTGACTTCCGGACTCGGCGGGGTATTTCCCGCCGGCTATCCGGTGGCACGCGTCACGGAAGTGCGACGGGACGGCAACTCGCCCCTCGCCCAGGTGCGTGCGCGACCGCTCGCGGGCCTCGATCGCGACCGCATCGTGGCGTTCGTCTGGTTCACGCCCGGGCATCCGGCCGCGCCGGCCCCGCCCGCATCCCCGGCGCAGCCCGCCACCGGTCCTGCGGAGCCCGCACCATGATCAATCGCGACGACGAGCCGCGCGGCTCGATGACGTGGACGGCGCTGGCAGGCCTCGGCCTCCAGCTCGTTCCGCTGCCGGCGCTGATCGCGCCGGCGCGGCCGGCTTTCGCCGTACTCGCCGTGGTCTACTGGTCGCTGCTCGCGCCGCGCGCCGGGGGCATCGCGCTGGGCTTCCTCTGCGGACTCGCGCTCGACGTCTTCAGGGGCGCGGTGCTCGGGCAGTACGCGCTGGCGACCGCGCTGGTTGCATACGTGACGATCCGGCAGCACCTGCTGGTCCGCAACAAGCCCATCTTCGAGCAGACCCTGTTCGTCGCGGCGGTGCTGCTCGCATGGGAAATCGTCGCCTGGGCCATCGACGGCTGGACGGGCCAGGCGCGGGGCGGCTGGTCGCGATGGCTGCACGTACTGACCGGTGCCCTGTGCTGGCCGCTGCTCGCGGCGATGCTCGGGCGAACGCATTCGCCGCGCTGAGGTCCAAGCGCTCGCATGGCTTCAAAGGGGCGCATCAAGGACCAGTGGCGCGAGCAGCGGCTCTTCGAGCAGCGCGCGATCTTCGCCAGCGTGGCGATCCTCGCACTCACGGCCGCCCTGCTGGCGCGCCTGGCGTGGCTCCAGGTCGTCCGCAATGACTATTATGCGGAGCTCGCGGAGGGCAACCGCGTGCGGATCGAGCCGCTGCCGGCGCCGCGCGGCATCGTCTACGACCGCAACGGGATCATCCTGGCCGAGAACCGGCCGGCCTACCAGCTCG
>JBIIDW010000298.1:0-3852 GCA_044238215.1 Steroidobacteraceae bacterium | reverse complement strand
GCCCCGCGTCGGGGGCGTAGAGGCGCGTCAAGAGCTTGATCAGCGTGGTCTTGCCGGAGCCGTTCTCGCCCACCAGCGCGAGGCTGGTGCCGGGACGAAGATGCAGCGTGACGTGCTCGAGGGCCGGCCGGTCGGCGCCGGGATAGCGGAAGCTCACGTCCTCGAACCGCACGCCGTCGCCCGGATCGGGACCGCTCGCCGCGTTTCCGCCACTCGTCGCGACGGGGGTCTCGAGGTACTCGTACAACGTGGAGAGGTAGAGGTTGTCCTCGTACATGCCGCCGATCGCCGAGAGGCTGGCCGACACCGCCGACTGACCCTGGCGGAACAACAGCACATACATCGTCATCTGGCCGAGCGTGATCGAGCCGGCCACCGCGGCGAGCGCGGTCCAGCCGTAGGCGGCATATAGCGCCCCCGTGCCGAGCAGGCCGAGCGCGAAGCCCCAGCTGTCGCGACGGATCGCCAGCGCCCGGTCCTCGCGGTAGAGCCTGTCGAAGATCGCACGATAGCGGCCCAGCAGGCGCTCGCCGAGGCCGTACAGCTTGACCTCCTTGGCGTGATCCTCGCGGGCAAGCACGGTCTCGAGGTACATCTGCATGCGCGTCTCGGGGGAGCGCCAGCGAAACAGCCGGAACGCATCGCCCGAGAAGCGCGCCTCGGCGACGAATGCCGGCAGCCCCGCCGCGAACAGCACGGCGACCGCCCACGGCGAAAACGCGGCCAGCAGCACGCCGAAACTGACGAGCGAAACGCCGTTCTGCGCGAGCCCGAAAGTCCGCATCACCAGCGACAGCGGGCGGCTCGAGGCCTCGCGGCGCGCGCGCGTCAGCTTGTCGTAGAACTCCGAGTCCTCGAACTGCGCGAGGCTCAGCGTCAGCGCCTTCTCCAGGATCATCACGTTGACGCGCTGGCCGAGCTGCGCGCGCAGCAGCGACTGGCACAGGCCGATGCCGCGCTGCGCGGCCGCCAGGGACGCGACCAGCACCGCCTCCAGGCCGACGAACTCCAGCACGCGGACGACGCCGCCGCCCGCGCCGCCGCTCGCGCCGCCGCTCGCCGACGCCGCGACGACGGCGTCGACCACCATCGCGCCGACCCATGCGATCGCCGCCGGCAGCGCGCCGGCGACCAGCGTCAGCAGGCCGAGCACGATCGACAGTTTGCGATTGGTGGTCCAGACGAGCTCGAGGGCACGCCGGCCGTAGCGGAAGACGCCGACGAAGCCGCGCACGCCGCCCGCGCGATCCGCGCCGGGACCGGGGCCGCTGCCGGCCCCGCCCGCGCCACGGCCTGCCGCGCGGTGCCCGAGCATGGACGCGAGCCGCGCGGTCACGACACCCCGGGGTAGCGGGCCGAGGTGGCGGGACCGAGCGGCAGCTCGAGCAGCCAGACCCAGGCGACGAAGAACGCCGACCAGCCGAGCAGGAAGGTGATCGAGTACGGCAGCATGGTCGCTATCAGGGTGCCGAGGCCGATGTTCCGGACGTAGCGGGCCGCGAAGGCGAGGATCAGCCCGAAGTAGCTCATCATCGGCGTGATGATGTTGGTCACGGAATCGCCGACGCGGTACGCGGCCTGCGTCAGCTCCGGGCTGTAGCCGAGCAGCATCAGCATCGGCACGAAGATCGGCGCGAGGATGGCCCACTTCGCCGAGGCGCTGCCCATCGCGAGGTTGATCGTGGCGCACAGCAGGATGAACGTGACGAACAGCAGCGGCCCGGTCAGGCCGATGCCGCGCAGGAAGTCCGCCCCGGCCACCGCCGTCACCGCGCCGAGGTTGGACCAGCCGAACCAGGCGACGAACTGCGCGGCGAAGAACGTGAGCACCAGGTAAAGGCTCAGCGTGCGCATGCTGTCTTCCATTGCCGAGATCA
This sequence comes from Steroidobacteraceae bacterium, assembly GCA_044238215.1. Lineage (GTDB taxonomy): Bacteria > Pseudomonadota > Gammaproteobacteria > Steroidobacterales > Steroidobacteraceae > UBA964. The sequence goes on along the minus strand of JBIIDW010000298.1, from coordinate 1,975 downwards.
CCTCGGCCTGGCTGCGCAGCGTGCCGACGGTGCGGCCGTAGGCCCATCCCGGCACCAGGAACATCACGAGGATGAAGGCCACGACACCCTTCAGGAACGGTGAATCGAGCACCCCGCCCGTCGCAGGCTCGCGCAGCACACCGTCGGCGGGCACGATCGACCACGCAATCAGGCCTCCGACCAGCAGCGCGGCGAGCCCCGCGTTGCGCAGGCCGCGGCGCTCCAGTGCGGTCAGCGGCGCCATCCGCGCGGCCTCGTCGCCCGCGGTCCCGTCGGGGCGATCGCCAGCCAGTGCGGGATCGTAGGTGCCGAGCTTCGGCTCGACGATGCGCGCGGTAACCCACCAGCCGAGCAGCGTCACGACGAACGTGCTGGCGAACATGAAGTACCAGTTCACCAGCGGATGCACCGTGTACGCCGGGTCGATCAGCCGGGCCGACTGCTGGGTGAGGCCGGCGAGCAGCGGATCGATGGTGCCGATGATGAGGTTGGCGCTGTAGCCACCCGATACGCCCGCGAAGGCCGCCGCGAGCCCGGCCAGCGGGTGCCGTCCGAGCGAGTGGAACAGCACCGCCGCCAGAGGGATCAGCACCACGTAGCCCATCTCGGCGGCGGCGTTCGAAATGACGCCCGCAAACACCACGCCGGCCGTGACGGCATGCCGCGGCGCGCCGATGACCAGCCCGCGGATCGCAGCGGAAAACAGCCCGGACTTCTCGGCCACGCCGACCCCGAGCAGTGACACGAGCACCACGCCGAGCGGCGCGAAGCCGGTGAAGTTGGGCACCAGGTTCTCGACGATGCGCCGCAGCCCGTCCGCCGACAGAAGATTCGCCACCTCGATCATGCCGCTGACGCTGCGGCCTGGCGTGCCCGCCGGCCGGGGATCCGGCACGCCGACCCCAAGGGCCGAAAGCAGCGCGCTCGCAACGAGTACCACGACGCCCATCCAGAAGAACAGCGCAGCCGGGTGCGGCAGCAGGTTGCCGACGCGTTCCACCGCATCGAGGAAGCGTGTGAGCCGGGAGCGCGGTCCGGCTCCCGCCGGCGGAGCGGCGTGCATCGTGTCTGGCCTCTGGTGAAGTTCGGCGGTCCGCGTCCGCTGGCGGGCGCGGGCAATTATACTGCTCGCCAGATCAACGACCGGAGAACGCCATGCGCCTCGCGCCACCCCTCGCCCTCGCCGCTGCCATCGCCGCAGCGCTCGCCACCGGCTGTGCCAGCGTCCCGCCGCCGGGACCGGCCGCGGTCGTCACGATGGAGTCGCGTTCGGGCAGCAGCGTCACCGGGTCCATCCGCGTGTCGGAGGCCGGTGGCGGCCTGCGGCTGGTCGGCGAGGTGCGCGGGCTCAAGCCGGGTAGTGAGCACGGCTTCCACATCCACGACAAGGGCGACTGCTCGGCACCCGACGCCTCGAGCGCCGGCGGGCACTTCAACCCGGCCGGCACGCCGCACGGCCGGGTCGGTTCGGCTGCACACCACGCAGGCGACATGCCCAACCTCCGGGCCGACGGCAGCGGTGTCGCGAAGGTGGATGTAACGGTGCCCGGTGTGACGCTGCAGCAGGGTGGCGCGCAGAGCGCCGCCGGCCGCAGTCTCGTGGTGCACCGCGACCCGGACGACTACACCACGCAGCCGGCGGGCAACTCGGGTCCGCGCGTGGCCTGCGGCGTCATCACGCCGCGCTAGGCCACGCCGGCCGCGTCACATGATCGACGGCGCGTCCTGCCGGGGCGGCATGGCGCGCGACAGCGCCTCGGCCCAGGGCAGCTCGGGGTTCCAGTCCTTGCCGACGATCCGCCGCCCCGTGTGGTCGCCGGACTCGTCGGAACAGAGCCAGAGTGCGGGTGGCACCACCACATCCGCGGGCAGGATGCCACCGACGCGGCCTTCGTCGCCGCTGGCACCCTGGCCGGCGCGGAAGTCCGCAGGCGCGCGCGTGCCGACCACACCGCCGGGAATCAGCGCGGTGTCC
>JBIIDW010000296.1:0-3867 GCA_044238215.1 Steroidobacteraceae bacterium | reverse complement strand
GCGGCGGCATGGCAGTCAGGGTTCTTCGGGACGCTGGTCGAGCCCTGCAAAGGCCTGCGCAGCGACGACAACCTGCGCCCCGACACCTCGCTGGAGCAGCTGGCAAAGCTGCGGCCGGCTTTCGATCGTTCGCCGGCAGGCACGCTGACCGCCGGCAACAGCACGCCGCTGACCGACGGCGCCGCCGGCGTGCTGCTGGCCGCGGAGGACTGGGCGCGCCAGCGTGGCCTCGCGCCGCTGGCGTGGCTGAGTTTCGGCAAGACCTGGGCGGTGGACTTCGCCAGCGGCCACGAAGGTCTGCTGATGGCTCCGGCCTACGCCGTGCCTGCGATGCTGCGCGACGCCGGCCTCGCGCTGCAGGACTTCGACTACTACGAGATTCACGAAGCCTTTGCCGCACAGGTGCTCTGCACGCTGCGGGCCTGGGAGTCGGATGCGTTCTGCCGCGAGCGGCTCGGCCTGCCCGGGGCACTGGGTGCCATCGATCCCGCGAAGATCAACGTCCGCGGCGGCAGCGTGGCCATCGGCCACCCGTTCGCAGCCACGGGCGCACGCGTCCTGGGGACGCTTGCGAAGCTGCTGGCCGACGACCCCACGGCCCGCCGCGGGCTGATCTCGGTCTGCACCGCCGGTGGGATGGGGGTCGCGGCGATCGTCGAGCGCGCCTGAGTTACCCGCGCCCCGAGCTGCCGAAGCCGCCGGCGCCGCGGTCGCTGGCCTCGAACGAATCGACCAGCTGCAGCTCGACCTGCACCACGGGCACGACGACGAGCTGGGCGATGCGCTCGCCGGGCTCGATCGTGTAGGGCGCGCTGCCGCGGTTCCAGCACGAGACCATCAGCGGACCCTGGTAGTCGGAGTCGATCAGTCCGACGAGGTTGCCCAGCACGATGCCGTGCTTGTGGCCGAGACCCGAGCGAGGGAGGATCACGGCGGCGAGGCCGGGATCCTCGAGCCAGATCGACAGCCCCGTGGGCACGAGCTCCGAGCGCCCGGGCGGCAGCTGCAGCGGACCATCGACGCAGGCGCGCAGGTCGAGGCCGGCGGAACCGGACGTGGCGTAGGCCGGCAGCGGCCAGCTGCTGCCGAGCCGCGGGTCCAGCACGCGCACCTTGAGCGCCTGGCGGCTCATGGCGCGGCCCCCGCCGCCGGAGCACCGGCCGCCGCGCCACGCGACGCCGCGTAGCGCGACGCGATCAGCGCGATGAGTTCGCGCGCCACCGCCGCCTTGCTGGCGTTGCCGATCGGATGCTGACCGCCGTTCCACAGCACCAGCAGAGCGTTGTCGTCCTTCTCGAAGACCTTGTCGTCGCCGACCTCGTTGGCGGCAATCATGTCGAGCTTCTTGCGCTCGAGCTTGAGCCGCGCGTGGTGCTCGACGTCGTTGGTCTCGGCCGCGAACCCGACCACGAACGGGCGCTCGGCCCGCGCGGCGACGGTTGCGAGCACGTCGACGGTGCGCTCCAGCGCGAGATCCAGGCTCGACTCGGTCTTCTTGATCTTGCGCTCGGCAGGGCGTGCCGGCCGGTAATCGGCGATCGCCGCCGTCGAAATGTAGACGTCGGTGCCCGGCAGCTCGCGCTCGACGGCGGCGAGCATGTCGGCCGCGCTCTCGACGTCGACGCGACGCACGCCGGGCGGGGTTGGCAGGCTGACCGGGCCGCAGACCATGACCACCTCGCCGCCGGCGGCGCGCGCCGCCTCGGCGACGGAGAAGCCCATCTTGCCGCTGCTGCGGTTGCTGATGAAACGCACCGGGTCGATGCGCTCGCGCGTCGGCCCGGCGGTGACCAGCACGCGCCGCCCGGACAGCGGCCCGGCCGGCGCCACCAGCGCGGCCGCCGACGCCGCGAGCTCCGCGGGTTCGAGCATCCGGCCGTCGCCGGTCTCGCCGCAGGCCTGCGCGCCCGCGCCCGGCCCGAGCACGGCAACCCCGCGCGAGCGCAGCAGGGCAACATTGGCCTGCGTGGCCGGGTGGGCCCACATCGCGCGATTCATCGCGGGCGCCACGGCCACGGGCGCCTCGGTGGCCAACAGCAGCGTAGTCAGCAGGTCGTCGGCACGGCCAGCAGCCATGCGCGCGAGCACGTCCGCGGTCGCCGGTGCGACCAGCACCAGGTGGGCCCAACGTGCGAGTTCGATGTGGCCCATCGCCGCCTCGCCCGCCGGATCCCACAGGTCCTCGCGCACGGGCCGGCCCGACACGGCCTGGAAGGTCAGCGGCGTGACGAAACGCGCCGCACCGGCGCTCATGACCACCTGCACCTCGGCGCCGCGCTCGCGCAGGCGCCTCGCCAGGTCGGGGCTCTTGTAGGCGGCGATACCGCCGGTGACGCCGAGGACGACGTGGAGTCCGGTAAGGTCAGGCATGAGCCCCATTATCGGGGATTGACGCGGGTTTCGGGTGACTCGCGTCACTTACGCAGATAGCCGCCATTCCGGCGCAGGCCGATGCTGCAGGCCATGGACGCCTGCAGCACCGCCCCCGCCTACCGGCCGCGCGAGAAACTCCTCGCGGTCGGCCCCGCCTCGCTGTCGGACGCCGAACTGCTCGCGCTGCTGCTCGGCACCGGCATCCGGGGGCGCAGCGCCCTCGAGCTCGCGCACGGGCTGCTGGAGGACCATGGGAGCCTGCGCGGCCTGCTCAGCGCCGGCCGGGCGCGCAGCCTGGCCTCCCCCGGTCTGGGGCCGGCCCGGGTGGCGCTGCTGCAGTCTGCGCTGGAGCTTGCCCGCCGGCACTACGCCGCGGCGCTGCGCGCGGCCCCCGGCCTCGCCTCGCCCGCCGACACCCGGCGCTTCCTGACGGCCCAGCTGCGCGACCGCCCCTACGAGGTGTTCTGCTGCCTGCACCTCGACAACCGCCACCGGCTGATCGCCTTCGAGGAACTGTTCCGCGGCACGATCGACGGCGCCAGCGTCCACCCCCGGGAAGTCGCAAGGCAAGCGCTCGCGCACAATGCCGCCGCCGTGATCCTCGCCCACAACCACCCGTCCGGGGTGCCCGAGCCGAGCCGGGCCGACGAACTCATCACCCAGCGCCTGCGCGACGCGCTCGCCCTGCTCGACATCCGGGTGCTCGACCACCTCATCATCGCCGGCCCGGAGGCGGTCTCCCTGGCCGAGCGGGGAGTCATATAGCCATGCAACGCGCGGAGCCTTGCCGCGCGGGGGGGGCCGCCAGGGACCTAAACCGGCCGCCCGCCGGCATCCTCCTCCGAGCAGCCCGACGCCGTGCGCAGGACCAGGGTAGACCACAGTGCTGCTGACGCGAAGGGCAGGCCGTTCAGCCACTGGGGCGACGTACATACTTTTGTAACGGCGGCTTCACTCCCTCCGCCGGATCTCCTCTCGATAATTCACTACTCTCCCGTTACTCTCACATAGATGTTTTTCGATTCACCGTGGCCTTATCCCTGCGATGCCTCCGAAGGAACCACCGGAGCACCGACGGCCTCCGTTACCCCGAAGACACATCCGGATTCCGCCAGCGCTCTGCGGCGCACCATCGACCTCGGTCCGACAGAACATCGTTTTGGCGGACCGCGCCCGACTCGCCCTTGTGCGCGAGTCAGCCACCCCGTGTCGACCCGCCACCCCTGAGATACCCCTGGAGCGCGCAAGCCGTCGCAGGAAAAGACTTCCGCACCGACCCATACCCAACCTCCTCGCAGTAAAGCACCTGCGAAAGTGAGCCGAACATGATCGCGCACAAACACGCCCCGCCGCCGGGACGCTGGAAGAGACATCATTTACTGGTTGCAACCTGCTGCGTGACCATGTTTCTCGCGTACATCGATCGCGTAAACATCTCCGTCGCCGCGCTCTCCATGCAGAAGGAGTTGGGTTGGTCAGAGTCCGACAAGGGGC
>JBIIDW010000297.1:0-3867 GCA_044238215.1 Steroidobacteraceae bacterium | reverse complement strand
TCATCAACGACGACGAACTGGTCGAGGTCACGCCGGAGTCGATCCGCCTGCGCAAGCGCTTCCTGAAGGAGCACGAGCGCAAGCGCGCCGCCCGCGACGCGGAATCCGCCACGGCCTAGGCCCGCGGCGGGCTAGTCGCGCGGCGGCCCGGGGAAGAAGGCGTTGGTGCGCCGGACGTAGTCGGCGTATGCCGGCCGACGCTCGCCGATGTCTTTCTCGAGCAGCGTGACGCCCGACACGCGCATCAGCAGCAGGCTCATCAGCAGCGGCCCCGGCAGGCTCCACCAGGCCCCGGCCGACACCGCGATCAGCCAGAAACCCCACCACACGCAGAAGTCGCCGAAGTAGTTGGGGTGGCGGGTGTAGCGCCACAGCCCGCGGTCCATGACCTTGCCGCGGTTCGCCGGGTCCGCCTTGAAGCGCGCGAGCTGCCAGTCCCCACCCGCCTCGAACACCATGCCGACGAGCCACAGCGCGGCGCCGGCATAGTCGAGCCAGCCCAGCGGCCGGACGCCGAGGATCGCGCCGTGCAGAGGCAGCGAGATGACCCACGCCAGCAGGGCCTGGAACAGGAACACCAGGTAAAGGCTCTTGAAGGTGAAGCCGGGGTCGTTGCGAGCCCGGATCGCCTGGTAGCGGCGGTCCTCGCCGTGTCCCCAGTTGCGCGCCGTGATGTAGATCGACAGCCGCAGTGCCCACGCGGCCACCAGGACGAGAACCAGTTCACGCCGCTCGACGATGCCGGGGGCCGGACGGTGCTCGCCGGCGATCGGCGCGTCGAAACCGGGAGCCGTGTACCAGTATGTCGCGGCCGCCAGCAGGAACATCAGCGACCAGAGGCCGTCGACGATGGCGACGTTGCGCAGGAACACGGAGGGCACCCACGTGAGGAGCGCGGCGCCCGCGAGCACCACCAGCCCGGACAGGTATACCGACAGGTCGAACACGGGAACTCCCGACGGACGGGCCACGGCCGGCCCGCTTCATTGTGGCCCCGCCCGCGCCTAAAGGAAACGACCCCCCGGCCGATACCCCGGCTTAGACCACCGGAAATCCAGGACCCACCCCGACCCCCATGTTCGCACTCATCGGTTCCGTGATCGTCCTGGTGTGCGTCGCCGGCGGCTTCCTGATGTCGGGCGGCAACCTGCTGCTGCTGTGGCATCCGTCGGAGATCGTCGTGATCATCGGCGCGGCACTCGGTGCGTTCATCACCAGCAACCCGCTGAAGGTCGTCAAGGCGTCGTTCGCCAACGCGCTCGGGCTGTTCAAGAAGGCGCGCTACGAGCGCAGCGACTACGTCGACATCCTCAAGCTCGTGTTCGACCTGCTGGTCAAGGCGCGCAAGGAGGGCCTGCTGGCGATCGAGGCCGACATCGAGGATCCGGAGAAGAGCGCCGTCTTCTCGAGGTACCCGAAGATCCTCGGGGACCACCACATGATCGAGTTCATCACCGACTGCCTGCGGCTGATGGTGGGCGGCAACCTCGACCCGAACGAACTGGAGAGCCTGCTCGAGTACGAGCTCGAGACCCACCACAAGGAGGCGGCCGAGCCTGCCCACGCCGTGCAGAAGGTCGCGGACGCGCTGCCCGGCTTCGGCATCGTCGCGGCGGTGCTCGGCATCGTCAACACGATGGCGGCGATCGAGGGCGCGGACACGGCGACGATCGGCGCGAAGGTCGGCGCCGCGCTGGTCGGCACCTTCCTCGGCATCCTCGTGGCCTACGGCTTCGTCGGACCGATCGCCGCCGCGATGGAAGCGCGCGCCCACGAGGAAGGCAAGGCCTTCGAGGTCGTCAAGATGGCCCTGGTCGCCAGCGTCCGCGGCTATCCGCCGCAGGTTGCCGTGGAGTTCGCGCGCAAGCTGCTGTTCAGCGACGTGCGGCCGACCTTCGCGGACCTCGAGGCCCACCTGAAGAACAAGGCGCCGGCCGGCAAGTAGGCAAACGATGGCCGGCAAGGGCAACAGCGTCGAGGGCAAGCGCCCGATCATCATCAAGCGAAAGAAGGTCGTCGCGGGCGGCCACCACGGCGGCGCGTGGAAGGTCGCCTACGCCGACTTCGTCACCGCGATGATGGCGTTCTTCATGGTGATGTGGCTGATCTCGTCGGTGAACGACGAGCAGCGCGCGGCGCTGTTCGACTACTTCAAGAACCCCAGCATGCAGGATGGGCGCTCGCCGAAGGCCGCACCGGGCCAGATGGGTCCGGGCGGCGCCAGCACGAGCCCGATCAACCTGCGCGGCGGCCTCGACGCGCCGCGCACGAAGATGACGCCCGACCCCAGCATCGGCGCGCCGGTGGCAGCGATCGGGCCGGCGGGCGGAGAGAAAACCCTCGAGGAAGACGCGGCGCGCAAGGTCGCCGAGGCGGCCGAGAAGCGGCAGCTCGAATCGCTGATGGAGGAACTGCGCCAGGCCATCGAGCGCAGCCAGGCGCTCGCGCCCTTCAAGGACCAGCTGCTGCTGGACATCACGCCAGAGGGGCTGCGGATCCAGATCGTCGACGCCCAGAACCGTCCGATGTTCGACCTCGGCAGCACGCTGCTGAAGGACTACACCGACCGGATCCTGCGCGAGCTCTCGACCTACCTGAACGGCGTGCCCAACCGCATCAGCCTGACGGGTCACACCGACACCACGCCCTACGCAAACGGCGCGATCGGCTATACGAACTGGGAACTCTCGGCAGACCGCGCCAACGCCGCCCGGCGCGCGCTGGAGCGCGGCGGCATGAAGTCGGAGAAGGTCGCGCGCGTGGTGGGGCTTTCCTCGTCGGTGCTGTTCGACAAGGCGAACCCTCGCAACCCGATCAACCGGCGCATCAGCATCATCGTGATGACGAAGCGCGCCGAGGAAAACGCGCTGAAGTACGACGTGCCGGCCGCGTCGGGCCCGAACCCGCGCTGAGGGCTCACTTCCTCCAGCAGTCCGTCTTGGATGCGCTCTTCGCCCCGGCCTCCGTTATCGTGAGCTCGCCGCAGCGATCGGCACCCTGCGCGCTGGTGCTGACCGGTTTGGCGGAAATCGTGAAGGCCTCGGCGGTCGCGGTCACGGTCAGGTTGTAGAGCGCGGTACCGCCGTCCCTCGGCACGCGGGAAAACGGCAGGGTCGGTGGCGCGTCTTTCCCGTCGACGTACCGCCCGTTCTCCGTGTAGTACCGCTCCATGAACTGGTTCAGCTCGATCAGCGCCGACTGCGCCTCGGTGCGCCGGTTCTTGCGCACCGACTCCCTGTAGGCCGGATATGCGATCGCGCTCAGCAGCCCGAGGATGCCGATCACGATCAGCAGCTCCACCAGCGTGAAACCCCGCGACCGGGGATGCCTGCCGGTCATCGCGGGACCTCCCGCCACGATTCGCGCCGGACTCCACTGGCTGCGCCTCCCGCCATTTCACGGGGAACCTGCTTCGGGCTGATGAATCCGCCCTGCAGGCTGGCGCCGCAGTTCTGCACGCAGACGAAGGCGATGACGACGCCCTCGCCGCTGGTCTCGAGCTGCTTCCACACCGAGCCGTCCGCGCGTGTCTGCGTCGTGACGGTGACCACGGTCCCGTCCACGTACTTGATCGTCCGGACGACCGTCGTTACGCCGCCACTGACCGTGGTCTGGCTGGTGTCGCTGACGACGTTGCCGGACCCGAAGTCGCCCTTCGGGTCGGTGGAGCCAGCGGCGGGTGTCTCCGACTTGCCCTTGTCCGAGTAGTCCTCGGCGGGATTCTTCACCCAGCCCGCCTCACCGTGGCACTTCTTGTTCGGGTGGTGCCAGAAGGCCGTGTATTCCGCGAGCACATAGGTGGTCACCAGCGAACCCTTGACGCGCCAGCCGAAGCGCAGGTCGTTCGCCTTGTTGAGTTCCAGTGCG
>JBIIDW010000295.1:0-3868 GCA_044238215.1 Steroidobacteraceae bacterium | reverse complement strand
GAGACCGTGGCGAGCGCCACGTCCTGGTCGATGGTGCCGAGCTGGATGCCGGGGGCCTGCAGGTAGTCCAGGGCTTCGGCGGTGACGCCGCCCGGCGCGAACGGGTTGTAGGGCACGCAGCCCGCGGCGCGGGCACCCGGATCACGACAGACGATCTGGCCCGAGGGCAGCCGGATGGCGTCGAGCGCGCTCTCGATGCGGTCGATGACGAAGTAGTTCAGCGTCTGCTGCTGAGTCTTGACCGTCGAGCGCTGGAACGACACGTCGTAGTCCCAGCTGTCGGACAGCGCGCCACGCACGCCGACGATGGCGCGGAACGAGGTGTTGGAGAACGCCGACTGGCGGCCACCGCCTTCCGTGTTGCGGCGACCGATGTACATCGCGGTGCTGCCGCCCGAGGCGACCAGCGCCGGCGTACAGCCGATCGCGGCCAGCCGGCTGGCCGGCAGGTACGGGTTGTCGCAGTTGATGGTCGAGGTGTCGCCGATGAAGATGCCGCCCGGCGCGATCTGCGCGATCGAGCGGTAGTCGGTGAACATCAGCTGGGTGTAGACGTCGACCTTGTCGTTCAGCTCATAGTGGCCGCTGGCGCCGACGTTGTAGCGCGAGGCCGGACGCAGGTAGTGGTTCGTCGGGCCGAAGTTGTACTGGTCGGTGGCGCCGTTGAAGTTGCCCCAGGTCGGGCTGTTCGCCACGAAGTTGTAGGTCGCGAAGTCGGTCAGGCGCGCCGGCGAGGCGGTCGAGGAACCGCCGCAGGAGAACGAGACCGTCGGGCCGGCGTTCAGGGCGCAGGCCGAGAAGTCGCGGTCGCGCTGCAGGACCTCGTCGTTCTCCATCCAGCCCGCGTAGGCGGTGAAGTTGCCGCGGCCGTCCTCGGTGCTGATGCCGACGAGGATCGACGCCTCGCGGCCGAAGCCGTCGGTGACGTTGCTTTCGGGCAGCTTGAACTGCGCGGGGTTGGTTGCGGCGCGGGCGGCGATGGCGTCGCGCAGCTTGACGGCGCCGGGGCCGCCGAAGTTGTTGTTGTGCTGGTAGAAGCTGTACTGGCCGCTGACCTCGACGCCTTCGAAGTCCTTCTTCGTGATGAAGTTGACGACGCCGGCGACGGCGTCGGAGCCGTAGACCGCCGAGGCGCCGCCGGTGAGCACTTCGACGCGCTCGATCAGCTGCGAGGGGATCTGGTTCAGGTCGGCGGCGGAGTTGGTGACGCCGCCGTAGGGCATGCGGCGGCCGTCGACGAGCACGAGGGTGCGCGACGAGCCGAGACCGCGGAGGTTGACGGTGGCCGTGCCCGAGGCGCCGTTGGCGACCGTCGCGTTCTGCGCGGCGAAGGCCTGCGGCAGCTGGTTGATCAGGTCCTCGATGCGGGTGACGCCCTGCGTGGCGACGTCGGCCGCGGTGACCTGCGTGACCGGGCTGCTCGACTCGAGGTTGGCCTGCTTGATGCGCGAGCCGGTGACGACGACGGTGTCGAGGTCGTCTGCGCCCGCCGAGTCCTGGGCGATGGCAACGGGCACGGCGACGGACGTGGTGATGGCACCCACCACCAGTGCGCGGCGCACGGCGAGTGCAACGGGGCTGCTAAGATTCATCCTACCTCCTCGTGGCGGGCGAGCCGCCTGATTTTTTGAAATGTTCTGCGGGCCCTTCTGAGCAGGGACCCTCTGCGTACGCCTCGGCCGTGCCTGCGCCCGGCTGTGTGACAATGATGCTACGGACTCGGGCGCTGCGGCGCAAGTGCGTGTTGCTAAATTACAACGCCCGCGAGGGGTCACGCGGCGGGCACCGGAGAGCGCTGGCACATGTCGACGAACGCATTCCGCGAAGCGATGGAACGGGCGGTGGCTGCCCATCGGGCCGGGCGCCAGGAAGACGCGCTCGCCGCCTACCGTGCCGCGCTGGCGTTGCGTCCCGACGACGCCGAGGCCGCCAGCCTGACCGGGCTTTTGCTCGCCCAGGCGGGGCGATCCGCCGACGCGCTGCCGCTGCTCGAACGGGCCGTCGGCCTCGACCCCGGGCAGGTCGGGCTGCGTTTCAACCTCGCCGAGGGCTACCGGCACGCGCGCGAGCCCGACCGGGCGCTCGCGGCGCTGCGCGAGGTGCTGGCGCTGGAGCCCCGGTTCGTGGCCGCCTGGTCGCGGGTCGGTGACCTGGAGGCCGAGCGCGGCGACGACGCGGCGGCCACGCATGCCTGGGCGGAGGCGCTCGAACTGGACCCGGCCGCCGTGCACCCGGCGGCCCGGCTGGCCGGAATGGCGCTGCGCCACGGCGACACCGACAAGGCGATCGCGCTGCTCGAGGTGGGGCTGTCGCAGAACCCGGCCAACGGCGCGCTGCTCGACGTGCTCTGCGAGGCGCTGGCCGCGCGGCGCGAGTGGGGCCGGCTCGGCACCACGGCACGGGCCTGGGCCGACGCCAGGCCGGACGCGCCCGAGCCGTGGAAGCAGCTGTCGCGGGCGGCGTTCGAACTCGGCCGCCACGCCGACGCGGTGCAGGGCTACTCGAACTACCTGATGCGCGGCCGTCACGACGCCACGGACCTCGCGGCCTACGCCAGCCTGTGCCTGCACGCGCAGGACTTCGAGGCGGCCGAAGCCGCGCTCGCTGCTGCCGAGGAACTCGACGCGGGCCATCCCGAGGTGCTGGCGCGCCGCGCGCTGCTGCACACCTACCACGGCCGCTTCGACGCCGCGCGCGACGCCGCCCGGCGCGCGCTCGAGCGGCAGCCTGACGACGTGGCGACGCACACGATCCTGGCGCGCCTGCAGCAGGGGCAGCTGGACGACGCGCAGCTGCAGCGCCTCGAGGGCATCGCGGCCCGCGCCGACGCGCCCCACGATTTCCGCATCCCGGCCGCCTTCGCCGTGGCGCAGGCGCTCGATGCGCGCGACGACGTCGACGGCGCGTTCATGGCCTGGTCGCAGGCGCACGAACTCGCGCTGGCACGCGATCGCGCGGAGGACCGCCGCTATGAGCGCGAGGGGCAGGAGCGTCGCACGCAGCAGCTGATGGAGCTGTTTCCAGGGCCGGTCGCCGGCCCGCTCGAGGGTGGCGCCGCCGGCTCGCCTGCCGGGGCGGCGCGTTGGCCGCGGCGCCCGATCTTCATCGTCGGCATGCCGCGCTCGGGCACCACGCTGGTCGAGGCCGTGCTCGGCGCGCATTCGCGCGTGCATGCCTGTGGCGAGCGCGGCGCGATGCCGCGGCTGCTCGGCAACTACGTGGCGCTCGTGGAGGAGGGGAGGCTGCCCGACCCCGAACGGCTGGCGCAGTGGGCCGTCGCCTACCTCGCCGAGCCGCGTGCGCCCGAGGGGCGCGACGTGCTGACCGACAAGCAGCCGCTGAACTTCCACGCGGTCGGGCTGATCGCGCGGCTGTTCCCCGAGGCCGTGATCCTGCACCTGCGGCGCGATCCGCTGGAGACGCTGTTCTCGGTCTGGCGCCAGGAGTTCGCGAAGTCCTGGGCCTTCACTCACCGGCTGGAGGACCTCGGGCACTACTACGGCGAGTACGCGCGGCTGATGGCGCACTGGGAGCGCGTGTTGCCGGGGCGCGTGATCACGCTGCAGTACGAGGACTTCGCCGGCGACTTCGCTGCGGCGGCGCCCGCGCTGCTGCGCGCCTGCGGCCTCGACTGGCAGCCGCAGGTGCTCGACTACGCCCGCCTCGAGCGGCCGATCGCCACGTTCAGCACGGTCAGTGCGCGCGAGCCGGTGGCCGTGCGCCGGGGCCAGGCCGCGCGCTATGGCGCGCGGCTCGAGCCGCTGGTGGATGCCCTGCGCGCCGCCGGCGTGGATCCGTCCACGGGCGAGCTCAGCCGCTGACGCCCCCGCCGCCCGCCGTGGCGGCGGCCTCCAGGAGGGCGCGCAAC
>JBIIDW010000294.1:0-3893 GCA_044238215.1 Steroidobacteraceae bacterium | reverse complement strand
GGCCAGCGGGCGACCGACGCATCCGTTCACCCGGCTGCTGCTCGACGGCGCCCTCGCGCTGCAGGCCAGCCCGCCCGACCTCTCCGGGCTGGTCTACGCGGCCCGCGTCGACCTGGCCGCCGTGGCCTGCGAAACGCGCGCGGAGCTCGACGACGTCCTGCAGTCCTGGGCTCGCGCGGCATTCCGCACGGTCGTCGCGCTCGGTGCCGGCGGGCTGCGGACCCTCGGCGCAGCGGAGCGCTTCGCGCAGCAGGCGGGACTGGCGCTGCGCGAGATCGAAACCCTCTCGACGCTCGCCACGGACGCCTGGTCCGGGCGCATCCGCGTGCCGCTGGCGACCGACCCCGACGCGCCGGCGCGCTGGCGGACCCAGCCCTGGCCCGAGGACTGCGCCCGCCTCGTCGCCGCGCGCCTCGCGGAGGCCCGCGGGACGCTGGCGGCGGCGGCCTCCGCACTGGAACCGTCGCAGCGTCCCGCCCAGCGTGCCGCACTGGTCTGGTGCGCACTCGCCGCGCGGCTCGGCGCCCGCGCTGCCGCCTGCCTGCCGATGCAGCACGGGCACTCCCGTATCGACGCGCTGGCCGACACCATCTGCGCCTGGCGGGCCGCCCTGGCCACCGAGCGGGGTCGCCTGCCCACCGCCCTGAGGATCGTTCAATGACCCGAGCCGACCGCCCACCGACCCCCGCATTCGACCCCCGTCTCGCCGCATTGGCGCCCGACGAGTTGCGAGGCCGCGTGATCGCCATCACGGGCGCCACCTCGGGCATGGGGCGCGCGCTCGCCCTCGAGTGCGCGCGCCGGGGCGCCGAGCTCCTGCTGATCGGCCGGCACCCGCGCAAGCTGGAAGGGCTGCACGACGAGATCTGCGCGCTACGGGGCTACGACGGCGGCGCCGTGCCCGCGCCGCTCGCCGCACCGCTCGACCTAGAGAAGGCCGTCGCGTCCGCCTACGACACGCTCGCCGACGCGGTCGAGCAGCGCTGGGGCCGCCTGGACGGGCTCGTGCACAACGCCGCGGTGCTCGGCCAGCTCGCGCCGATCGAGCAGTACGACGTACCGACCTGGGCGCGCGTCATGCACGTCAACGTGACCGCGGCCTTCGTGCTGACGCAGGGTCTGCTGCCGGCGCTGCGTCGCTCGGCGGACGGCTCGGTGCTGTTCACCAGCAGCGGCGCCGGCCGCCGTGGCAAGGCCTACTGGGGCGCGTACGCCGTGTCCAAGTTCGCCGTCGAGGGGCTGGTGCAGGTGCTCGCCGACGAGCTCGAATCCACCAGCGTCCGCGTCAACGCGATCAACCCGGGGCGCATGCGCACGGCGATGCGGCGCCAGGCCTATCCGTCGGAAAACGCCGAGACGCTGCCGCTGCCGGCGACCCTGACGGGCCCTTACGTCGCGCTGCTCGGACCCGCGTCGCGCGGCGTCACTGGCGGGAGCTTCGACGCGCAGGGCTGAGCGGATCGAGCAGCCGTGCCTCCTCCGGCTGCAGCAGGCGGAAATGCCCGCGACTGAGGTCGCGCGTGAGCTTCAGCCCGCACAAGCCCGTGCGGATCACCCGGCTGACCAGCAGTCCCTGCCGCTCGAAGAGCTGCCGCACGTCCTTGCCGCTCGCTCCCGTGGCGACCACGTGGTACCAGCGGTTGCTGCCTTCCTCCTCGGCGGCGGAGCCCTCGAGCTGCACCACCGCCAGCTTGCGGCCATCGTCGAGCTGACCCTCGAGGATCGCCGCCGCGCGCACCTCGTCGAGTTCGCCACGGATACGCACGCTGAACTCGGCGACCGACTCGCGAACGCGCCGCTGCAGGCGCGCCGCAAGCGCGCCGTCGGTGGTGACCAGTTCCAGCCCGCCGTCGATGCGCGGCATCGGGCTCACGGCCATGAATCGCCGACCCGCGCGGCGTGGCAGCCGCTCGATCAGTCCGGCGCGCAGATCGTCTCCCGGCGAGCGGTGGCAGAGATACACGGTTGCCGCCGTGCCCAGCGTCGCGGCGGCGCGCGGGCGCCGCAGCACCCGGCCGTCGATGCGGACTTCGTCACGGCCACCGACCCGTTGGCCGATCGTGGCCGGCTGGCCGTTGACGGTCACCCGGCCGGCGCGGATCCACTCTTCCGCCTGACGCCGCGAGGCCAGGCCGGCGTGCGCGAGAACCTTCTGCAGCCGTTCGCCCTGGTGCTCCGGACTCGCGGCGCCGCGCACGTGGTCAGCCGCCCTGCCCGGCGGGCACCGGCACGTCGACGGGTACGTCGACGGGCACGTCGACAGGCATGTCGACCAGCGCGACGTCGTCGCCCGCGCCCGGTTCGCCGGTTCCCGGCAGGCGAAGCTGCGGGTTGAGGTCAGCCATCTCGCGCAGTTCGGCGAGCGGCGGCAGGTCATCGAGGCGCTTGAGCCCGAAGTAGTCGAGGAACTCGCGCGTGGTGCCCAGCAGCTCCGGGTGACCCGGGACGTCGCGGTGACCGAGCGTGCGGATCCAGTTGCGCTCGGCGAGCGTCTTCAGGATGTTGGGGTTCACTGCCACGCCGCGCACGGCCTCGATCTCCGCACGCGTGATCGGCTGGCGGTACGCGATGAGCGCCAGCGTCTCGAGCAGGGCGCGCGAGTACCGCTGGGCACGCTCCGGCCACAGGCGCGCGATCTCCTGCGCGTACTGCTGACGCACCTGCACGCGAAAACCGCTGGCGGTCTCCTTGAGCTCCAGGGCGCGACCCTCGTAGCCGGCCGCGAGCTCGGTGAGCGCCTCGCGGATGACCCCGGCGTCGGGCCGGGCGGACTCCTCGAACAGCTGGCCCAGTTCGGCCACCGTCAGCGGCTTGCCGGCCGCCAGCAGTGCACCCTCGACGACATTGCGGACGTAAGACTCGCTCATGATTCCCCTTCGTTCGACGCCGACGCGGCCCCGCGGCCCGGCGAGGCGGCACGCACGTGCAGCGGGCCGTAGGCCTCGGTCTGCACCAGCTCGAGCAAACCCTCGCGGACCAGTTCGAG
This sequence comes from Steroidobacteraceae bacterium, assembly GCA_044238215.1. Classification (GTDB taxonomy): domain Bacteria; phylum Pseudomonadota; class Gammaproteobacteria; order Steroidobacterales; family Steroidobacteraceae; genus UBA964. The sequence continues at coordinate 907 of JBIIDW010000294.1, read as the reverse complement.
GATCGCCATGAACGTGACGGTGACCCCCATCCGGCCTTCCTCGGCACGGAACAGCCGCCCGAACTCCACGAAATCCCCGGAGTCGAGCCGCGTGACGATGTCCGCCATCCGCGCACGCACGGACAACCGCTCGCGCTGGACGTGATGGTGGGCGAACATCTCGGCCCGCTGCACGACTTCGCGGAACGCAAGGATCATTTCCTGCAGCGTGACCTCGGGCAGGCTGCGGCCCGTCCGCTTGCGCTCGGCGTCCGCCGACGCCACGAAAACGTCGCGGTCGACGCGGGGCATCTGGTCGATGCCCTCCGCGGCCCGCTTGAAGCGCTCGTATTCCTGCAGCCGCCGGACCAGTTCCGCACGCGGGTCGTGCTCCTCGCCGAGCGCGGCTTCCGCAGGGCGCGGCAACAGCATCCGCGACTTGATCTCGGCAAGCGTGGCGGCCATGACCATGTACTCGCCGGCGAGCTCCAGCTGCATGTCCTGCATGAGCTCGATGTAGTTCATGTACTGGCGGGTGATGTCGGCCAGCGGTATGTCGAGGATGTCGAGGTTCTGCCTGCGGATCAGGTAAAGCAGCAGGTCGAGCGGCCCCTCGAACGCCTCGAGGAACACCTCGAGCGCCTGCGGCGGGATGTAGAGGTCGCGCGGCAGCTGGGTCACCGGCTCGCCGTGCACGATCGCGAACGGCATCTCCACCTGCCCGGCGGCCGGCTCGAGCGGCAGGCTGTCCGTCATCGGGGACTCGCCCTCGGCACGCCCCTGCGGCGCTGCCACAGGCTCTGGGTTGGAGACGACGAGTCGCAAACCGGGCCTCGCCACCTCAGTCGACCCGCAGATGCATGGCCCGACGGACGTCGTCGAGCGTCTCGCGTGCCGCTTCTCGAGCCTTCTCGCTGCCCTCGGCGAG
>JBIIDW010000008.1:0-13734 GCA_044238215.1 Steroidobacteraceae bacterium | reverse complement strand
AACGCACTCGCGGCGGAGCTCGACATCGAACGCGCCGAAGGGGCCGGTCTCGAGGCGTTCCGGAGGGCGGCGCTGCTGGCCTCGCACGTCGAACCGCTGCGCCGGCTCGCGCAACAGGGCGACGCCGCTGCGGCGGCGCTGATGCCGCGCGTCTTCGGCCCCGAGGGCCCGACGGCGCTGGCCGCCAACGACGACGCCGCGCTCGCGCGCCTCGTCGACAGCCTCGACCAGCACCTCGATCGGGAGCGGCTGGCCGCCGCCTCGGCGCGCACCCAGGCCCAGGTGGCCGCGCTGGCCTCCTACTCGGGTCCGGTGGTCGACGAGATCCGCCGGGTGCTGGCGACCGACCTCGGCCGTGCGTCGGTACCCGACGCCGACCTGGCCGACCGCTGGCGCACGCTGCGCAGCGAGCTGCAGCGCATCGCGGTTCTGCGCGAGGACCTGGCGCTGGTGGAACGCGTCGCCGCGAAGGTGGCCGCGTCGGGCGCGCCGCGCTGGGCGCGCAGGCTGCGCAGCGAACCTGCCTCCGGCGAGGCCGACCCGCTCGCTCCGGCCGACTGGCTGGAGGCCTTCCGCTGGCGCGCCGCGCGCAGCCTGCTCGACTCGCTCGACGGGCACCAGGCGCTGCGCGCGCTGTTCGAGCGGCGTCACATCGCCGAGCGCGACCTCGCGAGGACCTACCAGCGCCTCGTGGCCGAGCGGGCCTGGCTCGGGGTCTACAACAACGCCCCGGAAAAGGTCCGCCGCGCGCTGGCCGCCTACCTCACGGCGATGCAGGCGATCGGCGCCGGCACGGGCGTGCGGGCGATCCGTCACCGGCGCGACGCGCGTGCCGCGATGGCGGAAGCGCATCCGGCCGTACCCTGCTGGATCCTGCCGCAGTGGCGCGTTTCCGAGACCCTGCCGCCCGAGATCGGCCTGTTCGACCTCGTGATCGTCGACGAGGCCAGCCAGTCCGACATCTGGGCGCTGCCCGCGCTGCTGCGGGGCAAGAAGCTGCTGGTCGTCGGCGACCACAAGCAGGTCAGCCCGAGCGCCGTCGGCATCCCCGAGAAGAAGATCGGCGAACTCGTCGAGCGCTTCCTGCGCGAACAGCCGAACGGCGCGCTGATGACCCCCGACCGCTCGATCTACGACCTCGCGAAGGTGGTCTTCGCCGGCAATTCCGTGATGCTGCGCGAGCACTTCCGCTGCGTGCCGGCGATCATCGAGTTCTCGAACCGCGAGTTCTACCAGGGGGAGATCCGGCCGCTGCGGCTGCCCACGCGCAGCGAACGTCTCGACCCGCCGCTGGTCGACGTGTTCGTCCGCGGCGGCTACCGGCGTCGCGACGTCAACGAGCCCGAGGCCCTGGCCATCCTCGCCGAGATCCGCGCCATCCTCGCCGACCCCACGCTGGCGGGCCGCTCCATCGGCGTCGTCACGCTGCTCGGCCAGGACCAGGCGCCCTTCATCGACGGCCTGATCCAGCGCCACATCGAGCCGCGCGACATCCTGGAGCGTCGCCTGCGCGTCGGCAGTCCGGCCGTGTTCCAGGGCGACGAGCGCGACATCATGCTCGTCTCGATGGTGCTGGCGAAGGGCGAGCGCGGCGTGCCGAACCGCATCGATTTCGAGCAGCGATTCAACGTCGCCGCCTCGCGCGCGCGCGACCGCATGATGCTGTTCCGTTCCATCGAGGAGGGCGACGTCGCGCTCGAGGGGCTCAACGGCCTGCTGATGGCGCACTTCCGCGCGCCGTTCCGCAGCGAGCCCGCGCCGGCCGCGTCGCTGCGGGACTGCTGCGAGACCGACTTCGAGCGTGAGGTGTTCGACCTGCTGACCGGCCGCGGCTATCGCGTGCGGCCCCAGGTGCGCGTCGGCGGCTACCGGATCGACCTGGTGGTCGAGGGAGTCGACGATCGCCGGCTGGCGATCGAGTGCGACGGCGACCGTGCGCAGGCAGGTGGTGCGTGGGCCGAGGACATGGCCCGCCAGCGCGTGCTCGAGCGTGCGGGGTGGACGTTCTGGCGCTGCTTCGCCGCGTCCTTCGTCGCGCGCCACGCCAGCATCACCGCCGACCTGTTCGCCACGCTCGAGCGCATGCGGATCACACCGGTCGTCGGCGACGTGCTCGAGTCATCCTCCCTCGTCGCGAGTCGCGTCGTCGACCCGCTCGCCGAGGCGGCCGAGGCCGCCGACTCCGCCGCCGAAGCCCTGACCGCCGCCTGACGTGCCCGCTCCGTGACGCGCGAAGCCGCACGCCCCGGGTTCGTCGTCGTCCACGGCAACCGCCTCGAGGACCTTCGCGACCTCGTCATCGAGCTGCTGCGCGCCACGCCGCCGGCGCCGCTGGTGCCGGAGCTGTTCCTGGTCCAGAGCAACGGCATGAAGCACTGGCTCGAGCAGTCGCTCGCGGCGGATGACGCGCTCGGCATCTGCGCCGCCACACGCGTCGAACTGCCGTCCGCCTTCCTCTGGCAGGCCTACCGCGCTGTTCTCGGTGCCGACGCCGTGCCGGCCCGGCTGCCGCTCGACGAGGGTGCGCTGACCTGGCGCCTGCTGCGCCTGCTGCCGGCGCTCGCGACGCGCGACGAGGCGTTTGCGCCGCTGCGCGGCTACCTCGATGCGGCCGCGGTCGATGCGCTGCCGGGCGACGGCGAGCGCGCATCGCCGGAGTTGCGCGCGCTGCGCACGCTGCAGCTCGCGCAGCAGGTGGCCGACGTGTTCGACGGCTACCAGCAGTATCGCGCCGACTGGCTCGGCGACTGGGAGCGCGGCGTCGACCAGCTGCAGCGCCCCGGGCGCCCGCCCGCGGCCGTGCCGGCCCCGCAATCCTGGCAGCCGCGCCTGTGGCGCGCGTTGCTGGCCGACCTCGGCGAGCGCGGCACGGGCGCGTCGCGCGCCGCCGTGCACCGCGAATTCGAGGCCCGGATGCAGGCGTGGCCGCCCGACGCCCAGCGTCCCGCGGCAATACCGCCACGGATCATCGTGTTCGGGATCTCGGCGCTGCCGATGCAGTCGGTGCGCGCGCTGGCGGAGCTCGGTCGCTTCGCGCAGGTGCTGTTCGTCGTGCAGAACCCCTGCCGGCACTACTGGGGCCACGTGGTCGAGGGGCGTGAACTGCTGGGCGCCCGGGTTCGCCACCGGCAGCGTCACAAGCGGGGGTTGCCCGTCACGGCGCTGCCGACCGACGCGGCGGCCCTGCACGTCGAGAGCCACCCGCTGCTCGCGTCGTGGGGGCGCCAGGGGCGCGACTACCTGCACCTGCTCGACGAGTTCGACCAGGCGCCGGCGCGCCCGGACGGGCTGCGGCGCGTCGACGCGTTCACGTCGCCGCTCGAGCCCTCGGGAACCTCGGCCTCGACCCGGCTGCAGCGCCTGCAGGCGGGCATCCTCGAGCTCGATCCGCCGCCGCCGCAGCCCGAGCCCTGCGACGACGACTCGATCGAGTTCGTGACCGCGCACTCGGCCCAGCGCGAGGTCGAGGTGCTGCACGACCGGATCCTCGCCTGGCTCGACGCCGACCCCAGCCTCCGTCCCCGCGACATCATGGTCATGGTGCCCGACGTCGGCCGGTTCGCGCCGCACGTGCAGGCGGTGTTCGGCAGATTTGCGCCGGACCACGCGCGCCACGTGCCGTTCTCGATCGCCGACGCATCGCCACGGCGCCTGCCGCTGGTGCAGGCCTTCGAGCAGCTGCTGCGGCTCGGCGATTCGCGGGTGACGGTGGCCGACTGGCTGACGCTGTTCGAGGTGCCGGCGGTCCGGCGGCGCTTCCGGCTCGCGGAGGCGGATGTCGCGCAGTTGCGCGACTGGGTCGTGGAGGCGGGCGTGCGCTGGGGCTTGCACGCCGCGCATCGCACCCGCTGGGGCCTGGCCGAGGACCTGCAGGATGCCTCGCAGAATACCTGGCGCTTCGGGATCGACCGGCTGCTGCTCGGCTACGCCACGGGGAGCGAGGGCGCGTGGCGCGGCGTGCTGCCGTTCCCGGCCGCCGGCGGCATCGCCGCGCAGGCGGTAGGGCAGCTGGCCGAGTGGCTCGATGCGATCGAGACGACGCTGCGCGAGCTCGCCGTGCCCCGCACTCCCGCCGAGTGGGTCCCCGTGCTGACGTCGCTGCTGCAGCGGTTCCTGGATCCCGTCGACGAGGCGGACGAGCGCGTGGTCGCGCGGCTGCTGTCGCACCTGCACGAGTGGACGCTGCTGTGTCGAGACGCGGACCTCGACGAGCCGCTGCCGCTGGCCGTGGTGCGCGAACACTGGCTGGCCGAGGTGGAAGTGACCGGCTTGCGGCAGCGGTTCTTCGGTGGTGGCGTGCAGTTCGCGACGCTGATGCCGATGCGGTCGATACCCTTCCGCGTCGTGTGCCTGCTCGGCATGAACGAGGCGGACTATCCGCGGCGGGTCGTGCCGCGCGATTTCGACCTGATGGCCGTGGACTGGCGCCCCGGCGATCGCTCGCGCCGCGAGGACGACCGCTACCTGTTCCTCGAGGCCGTGCTGTCGGCGCGGCAGCGCCTGTACGTGAGCTGGGAGGGGCGGCGCGCCACCGACAACGCCGAGATGCCGCCTTCCGTGGTCGTGGCGCAGCTGCGCGACGAACTGGCCCGTCGCTTCGCGCCGGGCAGCCCGGAGGTGCTCCAGCCCCTGCAGCCCTTCTCGCCGCGCTATTTTGCCGAGGGCTCGCCGTTCCGGACGTACGACGCCGACTGGTCCGCGCTCCAGGGCGGCTCGGCCGCGGCGAGCCGCGCGCTCGTCGCGACAGGCGAGGACGGCGTGCCCGCAGCCTGCCCCGACGAGCTTGCGCTCGAGGATCTGGAGCGGCTGCTGCGCCATCCGGTCGAAGTCTTCTGGCGCAACCGCCTGCGCGTCGCCATCGACTCACCCGACGCGTCGGACGCCGAGGACGAACCCTTCGAGCTCGACGAGCTGGCGGAGTTCCGCGCCGTGGAGCGGCTGCTCGAGGCCGCAGCACGCCCCGACCCGACCGCGCCCACGGCTGCGACCGCGCCCACCGAGGCGCTGCGGCTGGCCGGAGCGCTGCCGCTCGCGGCCCGCGGCACCCTCGTGGCCGAGCGGCTGCGCGACAAGGCCGCGCGCGTGCTCGAGCGCGCCGAGCCCTGGCAGGCTGCGCACCCGCTCGTGCTCGACCCCGTGCCGATCGAGCTGCAAGTCGGGGGTGTCAGGATCCGCGGTGGCATTGCCGGGCTGCGCGCCGGCGCGCCCACCAGCCTGCAGCTGGCGCTGCGGGGCGGTGCGGTGACGCACGGCGCCCGCGGTCGCCACAGGCCGCGTCACGACGCCCTCCTGGCGCTCTGGGTGCGGCAGGTCGCCGCCGCCGCCGCGGGACTTCCCGTGACCACCGTGCTCTGCGGATTCGACGCCGAGGTGCACGTCGATCCGCCGACGCAGGCCGACGCCGTGGCGACGCTGGGCGGCTGGCTCGAGGTCTGGCGTGCCGCGTGGGCGGCGCCGCTGCCGCTGGCCTGTCGAACCGCGTGCGCGTGGCTGACGGCGGAGGATCCGGACGACGACGAGCCGCTGCGCCTTGCATTCGAGGGCAGCGGGTCCCGCAACCCCGGCGATCTCGCACGCTCCGCGTACCTGCGTCGCAGCGTCGACGGCTACGACGAGCGCGTGGCGGCGTCGCTGCGTCGCTGGGCGAGGCCGCTGTACGGCGCGCTGGTCGCCGCGGCGCGGCCGGTCGACGCGGCGGATGCGGAGGATGCGGGCGACGGGGCCGACCCGTGACCGTGGCGCCGCCGACGATGCCGCTCGACGACCTGCTCGCCTTTCCGCTCGACGGCGTCCAGGTGATCGAGGCCAGCGCCGGTACGGGCAAGACCTGGACGCTGGCCGCCCTCTACGTGCGCCTGGTGCTGGGGCACGGGCGAACGGGCGAGTCCGGGCTGCTGCCGCCGCAGATCCTCGTCATGACCTTCACCGAGGCCGCGACCGGCGAGCTGCGGGGCCGGATCCGCGATCGGCTCGCGCAGGCTGCCGATGCGTTCCGCAGACCGCCGCCCGCGGCCGCGGCCGACGCGTTCCTCGAGGCGTTGCGTGCGTCGTATCCGCCGGCCGACTGGCCCCGTTGCGCGCTGCAGCTCGAGCTCGCCGGGCAGTGGATGGACGAGGCGGCCATTCACACCATCCACGGCTGGAGCCACCGCACGCTCCGGCAGCACGCGTTCGAGAGTGCCAGCCTGTTCCGCCAGGAAAAGCTCGAGGATCCGGCGGGATCGTGGCTCGCGGCCGCCCGCGACTACTGGCGGCGCGAGGTGTATCCGCTGGACGTCGCGGCGCTGCGCTCGCTCGAGAAGGTGGCCGCGTCCCCCGGGATGCTGCTCGAGGCGATCGCGCCGCTGCGCACTGCGCTGGCGCGCGACCCGCAGGCCGCCGCGCCGGCGGTGCCGTCGACGCTGCGCGAGGCGCTGGAACCGGTGCGTGCGTGGGAGGCGCGCTGCGCGGTCGCGGAGGCCGCCGCGCGCCAGGCGTGGCGCGCGAACCTTCCCGAGCTCGAGGCGCAGTTGCGCGACGTCATGGCGAGCCTGCTGGACGCGCGCAGCTTCCGCAGCGACTGGCGCGAGGGCTTCCTGGCGCGGATGCGCGAGTGGTCGGCCGCTCCGGTCGGCGAGGGCGCGATGCGGCCGGCCGACTACCTGCGTTTCAGCCTCCGCAACCTGACCGCGCGCACGCGCACGGGGCTGCAGCCCCCGGAGGACGTGTCCGGGGTGTTCGCAATGCTGGACGAGCTGGTGGCGATCCGCGAGGCCGGTGCGCCGGTCGACGCCGTGCGCTGGCACGCCCTCCGGCACGTGACCCGGCTGTACGAGGAGCGCAAGGCGGCGAGCGCGTCTTTCGACTTTCCCGACCTTCTGCAGCGCCTGTATCACGCGCTGCAGGCCCCCGATGGACGCCTGGCCGCTGCGGTCCGCGCCCAGCACCCGGTGGCCCTGGTCGACGAATTCCAGGACACGGATTCCTGGCAGTACGGCGCGCTCGAGCGGATCTACCTCGGCAGCGCCGGCGGGCGCCGCGGCACCCTCGTGATGATCGGCGACCCAAAGCAGGCGATCTACGGGTTCCGCGGCGCTGACCTCGCCACCTACATGCGGGCCCGCGATGCCGCCGACGGCATCCACACGCTCACCGGCAACCACCGGTCCACGGCGGCGGTGGTGCGGGCCGTGAACCATGTTTTCGGGTCGGCGGACCGGCCGTTCGACCCGCTGCCCTATGCGCCGGTATCGGCGCGTCGCGAGGGCCTGCAGCCGTTGCAGGCCGCGGACGGTGCCACGCTGCCCGCCCTGACGGTGTGGCACGCGAGCGGCGTGCACAGCAAGCCCGCCTTTCGCAGTGCGATGGCCGAGGCGTTCGCGACCGGCATCGTCCGGCTGCTCAATGACGGCGTGCTGCAGCCGTCCGACGTGGCGATCCTGGTCGCCGACCGGACGGAAGCGGCTGCGATCCGCGGTGCGCTTGCGAGGCGGGCCGTGCGCAGCGTCTATCTGTCGGATCGCGAGAGCGTGTTCTCGAGTCCCGAGGCCAACGACCTCTGGCTGATCCTGCGTGCGGTGAGCCAGCCGCGGCTGGAGCGCCACGTGCGCGCCGCGATCGCCACGCGCAGCTTCGGCTTCGCGGCGGACGAACTCGCGGCGCTGCTCGCCGACGCGGCCGCGATGGAGCGGCAGATCGAGCGCTTCGTGCAGTGGCAGTCCGTCTGGCAGCGCCAGGGGCTCCTGCCGATGCTCTACCGGCTGCTGCACGAGCAGCAGGTACCGGCCCGCATGTTCGCCGCCGCTGGCGCCGGCGCCAGCGGCGAGCGCCGGCTGACGAACCTGCTGCACCTCGGCGACCTGCTGCAGCGCGCCGGCGTCACGCTGCAGGGCGAGGGCGCGGTGATCCGGCACTTCGCCGAGCGCATGCTGGAGGCTGCCGCCGGCCAGGGCGGCGGGGAGGGCGGCGCGGACGATGCGCAGATGCGGCTCGAGACCGACGCGGGCCTCGTCAAGGTGGTGACGATGCACAAGTCGAAGGGACTCCAGTATCCGGTCGTGTTCCTGCCGTTCGCGTCGTCCTTCCGCGCGACGCGGCGGGGCTGGGGTGGGCGCGACGAGGTGGCCGAGGCTGCGCGGTCTGCCGAGGAGGTGCGCCTGCTGTACGTGGCCCTCACGCGCGCGGAGCGCGCGTTGTTCGTCGGTGCGGCCTCGCTCAAGGGCGAATTCCCCAAGGGCGCGCGCACGTCGCGCAGCGCGCTGGGGAGGCTGCTCGGCCGCGGGCCGCGCGACGTCCTCGCCGAGCGGCTCGGCAACTGGGCGGCCTGTGCCGACGTCGCCGTGGCGCCGCTTCCGGAGTCCTCCGTCGAGTGCTTCGGCGCGCCAGCGCCCACGTCGGCCGCTACGCGATCCGCCGAGGTGCCGCGCCGCAGCCACGCGCGTCCCTGGGGCAGCCACAGCTTCAGTTCGATGGCGCGGCACGCCAGTGCGGGGTCCGGTCCGCAGATCGCACCCAGCGAGGCCGACGAACGTTTCGCGGACGCGCAGGCCGACGAGCGCAGGTCGGCAGGAGCCGAGCCGGTCACGGCGGTGGCGGCGGGCGCGGACTGGGCGGAGTACCCGCGTGGTGCCCGGTACGGCGACCTGCTGCACCGGCTGCTGGAAGTCGAGGTTCGCGAGCGCTGGCCCGTGCTGCGCGCCGGTGGTCCGGATGCGGCGTGGCAGGCGCGCGTGCGCACGGAGTGCGATGCGCTCGGCCTGGCGCCCGGCGCCCGTGACGTGCTGCCCCGCTGGCTTGCGGCCATCGGCAGCTGTCCGCTCGGCGACGCCGGCTCGCGTCTCGCGCAGATCGACGCCGCGTGTGCCTGGCCCGAGATGCCGTTCCTGATCACGTCGCGGGGCGCGACCGCGCGCGCCATCGACGCCTGCGTCCGGCAGCACGTGCTCCCGGGCCGGGTGCGCGATGCGCTGCAGCCGCGCGCGCTCGACGGGTTGCTGGGCGGGTCGATGGACCTCGTGTTCGAGGCTGGCGGACGCTGGCACGTACTCGACTACAAGTCGAACCGGCTCGAGGCCTACGATCGCGCGCGACTCGAGGAGGCGATCCTCGGGCACCGCTACGACCTGCAGTACTCCCTGTACCTGCTCGCGCTGCACCGGCTGCTGCGCTCCAGGCTGAAGGACTACGACTACGACCGGCACGTCGGGGGCGCCGTCTATTTCTTCGTGCGCGGCATCGGCAGCCCCGGCTCGGGCATCTTCGTCGACCGCCCGCCGCGGGCGATGATCGAGGCGCTCGATGCGGCGTTCCAGGGCGGGTCGCGCGGCGAGGCATCGTCATGAGCGATGCCGGCCCGATGGCCCCGCTCGACGACCCGTCGCTGCCGTTCACCGCGCTCGACCGCGCGCTGGTGCGGACCCTGCAACGCCTGCAGCCGGCCAGCGAGCCGCGCGCGGCGTGGCTGGCAGCACTCGCGAGCCATCAGCTCGGCCGCGGCCACGCCTGCCTCGAGGTCGGCGAGCTCGCGACCGATCCGCGAGGCCTGCTCGGCTGGAGCGACGAGGCGATCGGACTCCTCCCCGCGGGCCTCGCGGACGCCGTGGGCACGCTCGACTGGGCAAGCGGCGACGACAGTCCGCTGGTGCTGGTGCCACCGCCGTCACCGGCGTCGGTCACCGCGACGGTCGGTGGCACGCGCGGTGCGCGGCTCTATCTGCGTCGTGCGTGGTCGGCCGAGCAGCGCGTCCTCGCCAGTCTGTTCGCCCGTTGCGCGGCGGCGGCGCCCGCGCCGACCGACCTGGAGGCGGAACTCGACGAGCTGTTTCCGGCGCCCGCCTCCGGCACGGCCGTCGACTGGCAGCGACGGGCCTGCGAGGTCGCGGCCCGTCATCGGGTCAGCATCGTCACCGGGGGGCCAGGCACCGGCAAGACGACGACCGTCGCGCGCCTGCTGGCGGTGCTGCTGCGCGACGCCCGGCGGCGCGGCGTGCCGCTGCGGATCAGCCTGGCGGCGCCAACCGGCAAGGCCGCGGCGCGCCTCAGCCAGTCGATCCTCGCGCGGCGCGCCGAACTGCCGGCCGACGTCGCCGCGGAGCTGCCCACGGTCGCCTCGACGCTGCACAAACTGCTGGGTTTCCGCGCCGGCGCAGCGCGCGGAGCCGCCGCGGACCCGCTCGCCGCCGACGTGGTGGTGATCGACGAGGCTTCGATGGTCGACCTCGAGATGATGGCGGCGCTGCTCGATGCGGTGCCGTTGTCGGCGCGCCTCGTGCTGCTCGGCGACAAGGACCAGCTCGCGTCGGTCGAAGCCGGCGCCGTGCTCGCGCAGCTCTGCGCCAATCCCGCGCTGTCCGCGCAGGTCGTCACGCTGCGCCAAAGCCACCGGTTCAGGGCCGACAGCGGCATCGGCCGCTGGGCGCGGCTGGTCAACGAGGGCGACGTCGCGGGTATCGCCGCCGCGCTGGACGACTGTCCGCCCTGGCGCAGGATCGACGGTCCCGCAACCGGTGCGCGCGCGGTGGAATCGCTGGCCGTGCAGCGCCTGGCGGCCCGGGCCCCGGGCACGGTGTCGTGGGGCGAGTGCCTGCGCGACGGCTGGCAGGAGTGGCTGTCGGGGCTGGAGGCGCTGACCGCTTCAGGTCGCGACTGCACCGACGCCGAGGCCGGCGCGCTGCTGGACGCGTTCGGGGCGTTCCAGGCGCTGTGCGCGCTGCGCCAGGGTCCCTGGGGGGTCGAGGCACTCAACCCGCTGATCGAGCGCAGCCTGGGTTTCCCGCGCGAGGACTGGTATCCGGGCCGTCCGGTGATGGTCACCCGCAACGACTACGCGCTGCGCCTGATGAACGGCGACGTCGGCCTGTGCCTGCCGTGTGCGGACGGCCTGCGCGTCGCGTTCCGGGACACCGAGGGCGCCGTGCGCTGGGTTGCGCCAGCCCGGCTGGAGGGGGTCGAGACCGTGTTCGCGACCACCGTGCACAAGTCGCAGGGCTCCGAGTACCGGCACGTGCTGCTGGTGCTGCCGGACCGGCCCTCGCCGGTGGTGACGCGCGAGCTGCTGTACACTGGAATCACCCGGGCGATGCGGCGCCTCACGCTGCTGGTGCCCACCCGCGACGTCCTCCTGCAGGCGGTCCGCGAGCGTGTGCGTCGCAGCGGGGGCCTCGCGGATCCGCCCCGCGAGAGATGCGTCACGGATTATGAAAAATCCGGGCCGCGTTTCTAGGTTCGCCGCGACGGGCTGGACATAATGCACGCCGGTTGCACTTCCGTGCGCAAGGGCGTGATTTCGTGGCGATTCCTGCGGAAAAGACCGGGCTGGACCTGCTCGACCGCGTAGCCTTCGGCTATCTCGCGCTGCCGCTGGTCATCTTCCTCGTCGGCTGGTGCGTGGCCTGGGTGGCCGCGTGCGGCCTGCTCGCACTGGCGCTGGCGGCCCGCGCGCTTGCAGGCCCGTTGCCGGCGCCGCGCCTGCCCGCGTTCGGACCCGGGGGATGGAGCCTGCTGCTCGGCGTCGCCGCGGCCTGGTCCGCGCTGGGCGGCGCAGGTCACCTGTTCCATGCAAACGCCGACTGGCCCGTGCGCGATGCCGTGCTGCGCGACCTCGTCGCGGGGGCCTGGCCGGTCGCCTACGTCGACCGCGAGGGCGTGGAGTACCTGCTGCGCGCGCCCATCGGCTATTACCTGCCGGCCGCGCTGGTGGGCAAGCTCGCCGGGGTCGGTGTCGCCGACGCGGCGCTGCTGGGCTGGACGTTCGCCGGCGTCGTGCTGTTCTTCGCGATCGCCGCGGCCGGCGACCGGCGTCTGGGCGCGCTGCTGCTGCTGCTGGCGGTGCTCGTGCTGTTCAGCGGCATGGACCTGGTCGGCGTGGTGCTCACGCGCGGCGTCGCCGTGCTGCAGTTCCTGCTGCCCACGGACCACATCGAGTGGTGGGCGGCGCGGTTCCAGTACAGCGCGCACTCGACCCAGCTCTTCTGGGTGCCCAACCACGCCATTCCTGGCTGGATCGCCGCCGCGCTGCTGATCCGTGGCGCCGCCAACCCCGGGTTCGTGCGACTGCTGCCGCTGCTCGTCGGCCTGCTGCCGCTGTGGTCACCGCTGACCGCGATCGGGTTCCTGCCGCTGGCGGCGGTCGCGTTCCTGCAGCTCGCGGCACGTCGCCGCGCCCGGGAGTGCATCGACCCCGCGGTCGTCGCCGGTGCCTTCATCTGCACGCTGCCCGTGGCGCTCTACGTGACGATGGGTGCCGGCACGATACAGAGCGGCGGCACCCACATGGCCGGCGAGCCGTCGTGGCTGTACCTGGCCAACTGCGCGCAGTTCGTCCTGCTCGAGGGCGGCCTGCTGTGGATCCTGCTGCTCGTTGCCCGCCGCGATCCGCTGCTGCTCGCCGCCGGAGCAGTGCTCTGGCTGCTGCCGCTGGCGGCGTTCGGCCCCGGCAACGACCTGGCGATGCGCGCCTCGATCCCCGCGCTCGCGCTGCTCGCGCTGCGGGCTCGCGAGGCGCTCGCGGACGGCGCCGTGCCTGCGCGGCTGCGGGCCGGCATCCTCGCCGTGCTGGCACTGGGCGTGCCGACGGCGATCCTCGAGATCAACCGGTCGATCCTCTTCCCGGCCTGGCCGCCGTCGCGCGACAGCAGCCTGCTCGAGGTCAACGGCGGGCGACCGGCCACCAACTACATGGCGCCCGCCGCGGGATTCGTCGTGTCGAACCTGCTGCGCACGCCGCGCCCGCTGCCTGGAGGCGTCGAATGAAGGCCGTGATTCTCGCCGGGGGCATCGGCTCCCGCCTGATGGAAGAGACCAACGCCCGCCCGAAGCCGATGGTCGAGATCGGCGGCAAGCCGATCCTCTGGCACATCATGAAGACGTACTCCCACCACGGGATCAACGACTTCATCGTCTGCCTCGGCTACCGCGGCTACGTCATCAAGGAGTACTTCGCGAACTACTTCCTGCACATGTCCGACGTGACGATCGACATCGCGCACAACGCGATCGAGGTGCACGAGCGGCACGCGGAGCCCTGGAGGGTCACGCTGGTCGACACGGGACTCGAATCGCAGACCGGTGGGCGACTCGGCCGCATCCGTGGCTATGTCGCGGCCGAGGAAGCGTTCTGCATGACCTATGGCGACGGGGTCGGCGACATCGACGTGACCGCCACGATCGCCTATCACCGCACGCACGGCAGGCAGGCCACCGTCACCGCGACGCAGCCGCCGGGCCGCTTCGGCGTGCTGGACATGGACGGCGAGCGGGTGCTGCGCATGAAGGAGAAGCCGCTGGGCGACGGCGCCTGGATCAACGGCGGCTTCTTCGTGCTGTCGCCGAAGGTGCTCGAGCGGATCGCCGACGACTCGACCATCTGGGAGGCGCACCCGATGGTGTCGCTTGCCGCGGAGGGAGAACTGCTCGCCTGGCGTCACCCCGGCTTCTGGCATCCGATGGACACGCTCCGCGACCGGCACTACCTCGAGGACCTGTGGGCCAGGGGCCGCGCGCCGTGGCGGGTGTGGGCATGAATGCCGCCACCTGGGCCGGGCGGCGCGTGCTCGTCACGGGCCACACGGGCTTCAAGGGATCCTGGCTCTCGCTGTGGCTGGAGTCGCTCGGCGCGCGCGTCACCGGGCTCGCGCTGGCGCCCGAGACCGAGCCGGCGCTGTTCGAGGTGCTCGGACTCGGCACCCGTCTCCACGACCACCGCGCCGACGTGCGCGACCCCGCGGCCGTCGCGCGCGTGTTCGACGCCTGCCGCCC
>JBIIDW010000293.1:0-3929 GCA_044238215.1 Steroidobacteraceae bacterium | reverse complement strand
TGGGTCATCGCAGCCTGCGTCGCCGCCTCCATGCTGGTGTCGTTCGTGATGACCGCGGGTGCGCGTCGGGTCGAGGGCGGCGGGCACGTCTCGGTGCGCGACGGCCTCGGCGCGCTCGCCAACCGCAACTTCTCGGCCCTGCTCGCCGCCAAGATGGTCGCCCTGTTCGGCATCGCCGCGAACGCCGCGGTCGGCCTGCTGTTCCAGGTCCACTACACGACGCGCGGCCCGGAGGGCCTGGCGATCGTCGGCACGTGCCAGCACCTCGCGACCATCGCCTCCATACCCGGCTTCCTCTGGCTCGCCCGCCGCTACGAGAAGCGCACGCTGCTCGTCGCCTCGCTGCTGGGCTACGCGCTGGTGAGCGTCAGCTGGCTGGCCTCCGGCCCGCAGGAGCACGACGCCATCTACGTGGCGCGCGGCGTCGCGATCGGCATCTGCTACGCCGGGGTCGTGCTGCTGACGCTGTCGATGCTCCCCGACGTCACTGCCGACGAGCAGCGACGCAGCGGCCTGCAGGTCGGCGGCGCGATGGCCGGCCTGTTCTCGGGCATCGAGAAGATGGCGTGGGCCCTCGCGCCGGTCGCGAGCGGCGCGGTGCTGTCGCTGAGCGGCTTCGTCGGCGGACGAACCCCGTCGGTGGCGCAGAGCGCCGAGGCCGTCCAGGGCATCGCGTTCGCGGGCGCGGTGCTGCCCGCCCTGGCCTACCTGGCCGCCATCCCCTTCCTGTACTTCTACACCCTGACGCGCGAATCCGTCGCGCGGGAGCGCGCTCCGGAATGACCTCCTCGCCGCCCATGACCCTCTACCACTTCCCCGGCTGTCCCTACTCCGAGCGCGTCGAGATCGTGCTCGAGCTGAAGGGCCTCGGCGCGCAGGTGCGCGACGTCGAGGTGGACATGTCGGCGCCGCGGCCGCAGTGGCTGCTGCAGAAGACCCGCGGCACTACGGCGCTGCCGGCCTTCGAGGCGCCCGAGGGCACGCTGAAGGAAAGCCTCGTGATCATGCGCTACCTCGAGCAGCGCTTTCCCGAGCGGCCCGTCGCCAACCCCGACCCGTTCCTCCACGCCGTCGAGGGCATGCTGGTCGCCACCGACGGCGCCTTCTCGGGACCGGGATACCAGATGATCCGCAACCTGGATCCCGCGAAGCGCATCGAACTGCGCACGGCGGTCGACGCCCAGTACGCACGGATCGACGCGTTCCTCCGCGACTGGGGCCGCGGCGACCCCTGGCTCTTCGCGGACTTTGGCTGGGCCGAGGCAGCGTTCACGCCGCTGCTGAAGCGCCTCGAGTTCCTCGCCTACTACGAGGACTACGCGATCCCCGCCGCACTCGGCCGCGTGCGCGCCTGGCGTGACGCCTGCCTCGCCCATCCCGCTGCGCAGCACAGGACGGTCGAGGAAGTGGTGAAGCTCTATTACGACTACACGCGCGGCGCAGGCGGCGGGTCGCTTGCCCCGGGGCGCAAGGTTTCGAGCTTCGCGCTCGAGCCGAACTGGCGCTCGCGCCCCATGCCGCCGCGCGACAAGTGGGGCCGACCGGCGGCGACGGACGCCGAGCTCGGTCTCGCCTAGCCGCCCGCCTGCAGCAGCGCGAGCCTCGGCACCACCAGCGCGCAGACCAGCGCGATCGCCAGCACGCCGACGAGATCGAGCCGCAGCCCCGCCCGGATGACGTCACGCACCGCGACGCGCCCCGTGCCCAGCACCAGTGCGTGCGAAGGCGTGCCGGCCGGGTTGGCGTGGCCCCAGCCCGCCGCGAGCCCGGCGGCAACCGCCAGCGCGACGGCCTCGACGCCGGCGCCGCCGGTGAACGTCGCTGCGATCGGCACGAACAGCGCCGCCGTGCCCTGGTTGCTCGCGAACTCCGTCACCAGGATCACCACCGCCACGACCGCCAGCAGCTGAGCCGCCAGCGGCAGCCCGGCGAGCAGCCCGAACTGCGCGCTGACCGCCGCGGCCAGCCCGCTCGAGGCCATCGCGTCGGCGAGCGCCAGCCCACCGCCGAGCATCAGGATGACGTGCCACGGCGTTTCGCGCACCGTCTCCCAGCCAAGCAGCGCGCGGCTGCCGCCCGCGCCGCCCGTCTCGCCCGACGGCACCACGCAAAGCAGCAGCGCCACCACGATGGCGACGGTGCCGTCCTCGAGATGCGGCACGACGCGCTCGAGCAGCGGCAGGCCGACCCAGCAGGCCACCGCCAGCGCGAGGATCGCGAGCACGCGCCGCTGTGGCGGCCCCAGCGGATTCACCGGACCGATCGCCTCCAGCACGCGCTCGCGCGACGCCTCGCGCAGATCCAGCCGGTAGGTCGAGCGCGCGACGATCCACCACGCCAGCGGCAGCGTCAGCAGCACGAGCGGCAGGCCAATCGCCATCCACTGCAGGAACGAGATCTGGTAGCCGAGCAGGCGCTCGACGGTCGCGATCGTCGTGGCGTTGACCGGCGTACCGATCGGCGTGGCGCAGCCGCCGATGTGCGCCGCCAGCGATACCGACAGCAGCATCGCGCCGAGGTAGCGCGATCCGTCGCCCCCCCGGGCGCCCCCGGCGCCGGTCGCGGCATCGCCCGCGACCGCGACCGCGATCGCCGTCGCGATCGGCAGCATCATCACCGTCGTCGCGGTGTTGGTCACCAGCATCGACAGCAGTGCGGTTACGGCCATGACGGCGAACAGCAGCGCGCCCGGCTGCGGACGCACGCGCGCGACCACGCGCGCCGCAACCTGCCGGTGCAGGCCCCAGCGCTCCACCGCCAGACCGAGGATCGACCCGCCCAGCACCAGGAACATCACCGGTGACATGTAGTTCGACGCCACTTCGGACGCGGGGCTGACACCGAGCACCGGCAGCAGCAGGAACGGCAGCACGCCGGTCAGCGCCGCGGGCACGGGCTCCGTGAACCACCACGCCGCCATCAGTGCGAGCACGGCGAGCGTGGCCCAGGCATCGGCCACGGCGGGGTCAGCCGGCCGGAGCAGCAGGATGGCGACGAAAGCGCCGATGCCGAGCCACAACCCGGCCCGAGCGGCGGCGCCCGGTCCGGCCGGAATGCGCGTCATCCCGGCATGTTACGGCATCGGCGTGGCGCCGCGCCTGCGCTCGAACGCCTCGATCTGCGCGACGCTGGCCAGCGTCAGCCCGATCTCGTCGGTGCCCGCGAGCAGCATTTCGCGCGCGAAAGGGTCCACCTCGAACGCGTGCGCCGCGGCACCGCCCCAGGCGACCTGCTGCGCCTCGAGGTCGACCGTCACCTCCAGCCCCGGCCCGGCCTGCAGCGCCTGCATCAGCGCCGCCACCACGTCGGCCGGCAGCCGCACCGGCAGCAGTCCGTTCTTGAGTGCGTTGCCCGCGAAGATGTCGCCGAATCCGGCGGCCACCACGGCACGGAAGCCGGCGTCGACGAGCGCGTAGACGGCGCCCTCGCGCGATGAGCCGCAGCCGAAGTTGTCGCCCGCCACCAGCACCTGCGCACCGGCCGCCGTGGGCGCGTTCAACGGGAAGTCCGCGCGCAGCGCGCCGTCGGGCGTGCGCCGCAGCGAGTGGAAGAGGTAGTGGTGGAAGCCCTCGCTGCGCGGCTTGCGCAGGAATCGCGCGGGAATGATCTGGTCGGTGTCGATGTTGACGAGGTCGAGGACCACCGCGCGCCCGCGCAACGTCCGCCAGGGCTCGCGGGCCGCACCCGCGACGCCGCTCACGATGCCGCCCCGGCGAGCCGGCGCGGGTCGGTGAGCCGCCCCGTCGCGGCCGCCGCCGCCGCCATCGCGGGACTCACGAGATGCGTGCGCACCTGGGGACCCTGCCGGTTGACGAAGTTGCGGTTCGACGTCGAGGCGACGCGCGCGCCCGCGGGCGCGAGGTCGCCGTTCATGCCGACGCACATCGAGCAGCCGCTCTCGCGCCATTCGAGCCCCGCGCGGGTGAACA
>JBIIDW010000292.1:0-3933 GCA_044238215.1 Steroidobacteraceae bacterium | reverse complement strand
TCGTTGGGCAACGCCTCAGCAGCGATACCCCTGACGATCGCGGTCGACACGGTGGCGCCGGCAGCGCCCGTTGCCGCGCTGGCGCCCGCCTCGGATTCCGGCTCTGCCGCAGACAACGTCACGAACGACCGCACGCCGATGCTCTCGGGCACAGGCACTGCGGGCGATACGATCCGCGTGACGCTGCCGGGCGGTGCGGTGCTCGCGACCACCGTGGCCGCGGACGGAACCTGGAGCGTCACGCCTGGCGATGCGCAGGCCCTGGCCACGGGCTCGAACACACTGAGCGTCACGGCCACGGATGCCGCGGGCAACAGCTCCGCGGCCACGAACCTGGTGCTGTCGATCGTGACGCTCGGCCCGCAGGCGCTGACGGTGGCGCTGGACCCTGCGTCGGACTCCGGGATCCTGGGCGATCGGATCACGAGCGACACGACGCCGACGATCTCGGGCGCGGGCACGGCGGGCGACACGATCCGCGTGAACTTGCCTGGCGGTTCGGTGCTGTCCACCACGGTGGCCGCCGACGGCACCTGGTCGGTGACGCCGGGCGACGCGCAGGCGCTGGCCACGGGTTCCAACACGCTCGCTGTGACCGCGACCGATCCAGCGGGTAATGCTTCGTCGACGATTCCGCTGACGATCACGGTCGATACTGCGGCGCCCTCGACACCCGTCGTGGTGCTGGATCCGTCGTCGGACTCGGGTGCCACGGGCGATAACGTCACGAACGACCGTACGCCGACGATCTCGGGCACGGGCGCGGCCGGCGACACGATCCGTGTGACGCTGCCGGGTGGCGTGGTGCTCGAGAGCACCGTGGCCGCGGACGGAACCTGGAGCGTCACGCCGGGCAATGCGCAGGCGCTCGCCCCGGGCTCGAGCACGCTGAGCGTCACGGCCACGGATGCAGCGGGCAACAGCTCCGCGGCCACGAACCTCGCGCTGTCGATCGTGACGCTCGGCCCGCAGGCGCCGACGGTGGCGCTGGACCCGACGTCCGACTCCGGGATCCTGGGTGATCGGGTCACGAGCGACACGACACCGACGATCTCCGGCACCGGCACGGCCGGCGACACCATCCGCGTGACATTGCCGGATGGCACGGTGCTGATGACCACCGTGGCCCCGAGTGGCAGTTGGTCAGTCACTGCTGCCAACGCACAGTCGCTGGCGAACGGCCCGAGCACGGTGACGGTGACCGCCGTGGATCCGGCGGGCAATACTTCGTCGACGATTCCGTTGACGGTCACGGTGGATACCGCGGCGCCCGCAGCGCCGGTGGCCGCACTGGATCCCGCGTCGGACTCGGGCGCGCTCGGTGACCGGCTCACCAACGACACGACACCGACGATCGCGGGTACGGGCGCGGCCGGCGACACGATCCGCGTGACGCTGTCGGGTGGCGCGGTGCTGGCGACCACCGTGGCCGCGGACGGCACCTGGTCGGTGACCCCGGGCAATGCGCAGGCGCTTGCCCCGGGTTCCAACACGCTTTCGATGACGGCGACGGATAGGGCCGGGAACACCTCGTCGTCCACACCGCTGACGATCACTGTGGACGCGAGCGCCCCCTCTGCACCCAATGCGGTTCTCGATCGGACCTCGGATTCGGGTGTCCTGGGCGACAACCTCACGCGCGACGCCACGCCGACGATTTCGGGCACGGGCGCGGCGGGCGACACGATCCGCGTAACGCTGCCGGGCGGCGCGGTGCTCGCGACCACCGTGGCTGCGAATGGAACCTGGAGCGTCACGCCGGGCAATTCTCAGGCGCTGGCGAACGGCCCAAGCACGTTGACGGTGAGCGCGGTGGATCCGGCGGGCAACGCCTCGGCGACGATCCCGCTGACGATCACCGTCGATACCGCGACACCCTCGCCACCCGTCGTGGTGCTCGATCCGTCGTCGGACTCCGGCGCTGCCGGCGACAACGTGACGAACGACCGCACGCCGACGATCTCGGGCACGGGCGCTGCGGGCGACACGATCCGCGTGACGCTGCCCGGCGGTGCGGTGCTCGCGACCACCGTCTCAGCGGACGGCACGTGGTCGGTGACTCCCAGCAATGCGCAGGCGCTCGCCTCGGGCTCGAACACGCTCAGCGTGACGGCTACGGATGCGGCGGGCAACAGCTCTGCGGCCACGAACCTCTCGCTGTCGATCGTGACGATAGGCCCGCAGGCGCCGACGGTGGCGCTGGATCCCGCGTCGGACTCCGGGGTCCTCGGCGATCGGGTCACGAGCGACACCACGCCGACGATCTCGGGCACGGGCGCCGCGGGCGATACGATCCGCGTGACGCTGCCCGGGGGTGCGGTGCTGTCCGATACCGTGGTCGCCGACGGCACCTGGTCGGTGACGCCGGGCAACGCGCAAGCGCTGCCGAACGGCCGGAACACTTTGACGGTGACGGCGGTGGATCCGGCGGGCAATGTCTCGTCGACGATTCCGCTGACGGTCACGGTCGACACGGCGGCGCCGCCTGTGCCCGTTGCGGCGCTGGCGCCCGCCTCGGATTCCGGCGCCGCCGGCGACAACGTCACGAACGATCGCACGCCGACGATCTCGGGCACGGGCGCGGCGGGCGATACGATCCGGGTGACGCTGCCCGGGGGTGCGGTGCTCGCGAACAGCGTCTCAGCGGACGGCACGTGGTCGGTGACGCCGAGCAGTGCGCAGGCGCTGGCCCCGGGCTCGAACACGCTGAGCGTCACGGCCACGGATGCAGCGGGCAACAGCTCCGCGGCCGCGAGCCTCGTGCTGTCGATTGTGACGGTGGGCCCGCAGGCCCCGACGGCGGCGCTCGATCCCGCCTCGGACTCGGGCACCGGTGGCGACAGCGTCACGAATGACGCCACGCCGACCATCTCCGGCACGGGCACCGCCGGCGACATCATCCGTGTGACGTTACCGGCTGGCGCGGTGCTCGTGACCACCGTGGCCACAGACGCAACCTGGAGCGTCACGCCAGCCAACGCGCAGGCGCTGCCGAACGGGCCTAACGCATTGACGGTGTCTGCGACGGACCCGGCGGGCAATGCCTCGCCGACGACGCCGCTGACGATCACGGTCGATACCGCGACACCCTCGACACCCGTCGCGGTGCTGGATCCGTCGTCGGACTCGGGTGCCCGTGGCGACAACGTCACGAACGACCGCACGCCGACGATTTCGGGCACGGGCGCGGCGGGCGACACGATCCGCGTAACGCTGCCGGGCGGTGAGGTGCTCGCGACGACCGTGGCCGCGGACGGCTCCTGGTCGGTGACGCCGAGTGGGGCACAGTCACTGGCGACGGGCTCCAATACGTTGAGCGTCACGGCCACGGATCCTGCCGGCAACAGCTCTGCGGCCGAGAACCTCGTACTGTCGATCGTCACGATGGGCCCGCAGGCGCCGACGGTGGCGCTCGATCCGGCGTCGGACTCCGGAATCCTCGGCGATCGGGTCACGAGCGACACGACACCGACGATCGCGGGCACGGGCGTGGCCGGCGACACCATCCGCGTGACGCTGCCGGATGGCACGGTGCTGACGACCGGCGTGGCCGCGGATGGCAGCTGGTCGGTGACCCCGAGCGATGCTCAGGCGCTGCCGAATGGCCGGAATACTTTGACGGTGACGGCGACGGACTCCTCGGGTAATGGGTCCGCGCCTGGCAGTCTGACGATCACGGTCGACACCACGGCGCCCGCAGCACCCGTTGCCGCCCTGGATCCTGCGTCGGACTCGGGCGCTCGCGGCGATCGGCTCACCAACGACGCGACGCCGACGATCTCGGGCACGGGCACGGCGGGCGACACGATTCGGGTGACGCTCCCGGGCGGCGCGGTGCTGGCGACCACCGTCGCCGCGGACGGCAGCTGGTCGGTGACTCCGGGCGATGCGCAGGCGCTCGCCCCGGGCTCGAGCACGCTCTCGGTGACGGCG
>JBIIDW010000007.1:0-13846 GCA_044238215.1 Steroidobacteraceae bacterium | reverse complement strand
ACGGCGTCGTCTCGGCGGTGATCCCGGGACGCCAGGTGTTCAACCTGTTCGGCTTCCGCGGCATGGCCGCGTCGCGACTGGTGCCGCTCGGGAACGAGCCCGGCTATCGGCTGCTGAACCGCGAGTTCGGCGCCTACTACGACCTCGCCACCCGCGAGGTGCTCGAGACCTGGCGCAATCCGCTGCTCGACGAGACCGTCAAGGTCGTGCACCTGACCAACGATCCCGTGAACCACACGATCCGCGAGTGGGTGTCGCCGCCGCCGGTGGACCGCGCGGCCGCCGCGATGAAGCCGGAGAAGAAACCGCTGCAGTACAACTGGCGCGTGCAGGACGACCGCCTGCTGATGAGCCGCGTCGTGCACCTTTTCTATCCGAACGCCCTCGACCCGAAGGTCTGGGTGCGCGAGTCCTCCGGTCCCATGGTGCAGGCGAGCGAGTACACCTCGTGGAACTGCTCGCTCGACGACATGCAGAACGACACCCTGCAGACCGTCGACGCCGTCGGCAACTGGACGCGCGTGACTCCGTGGCTGCCATGGATGCTGATGGGCACCGCGCCCGGCCACTGCCTCTACGAGTGCTTCATCTCCAAGGTCACGCGCTACGAACAGGTGCCTGGGGACATCCGCAGCGTTGCCGAGCAGCGCTTCCCGCTCTACCTCAAGTCGCCGGAAAAGTTCGTCGAGGGCTCGGGCTCGAGCCTCGAGAACTACGCCAGGATGAACACGCCCGCGCCGCCGCGCGCGCCCTGAGCGGGTCGCGGCCGCACGGGCCCGGCCGTCAGTCCGGCAGCGCCACCGTGACCGGGTCGTAGGTGAAGATGCCGAGGCTGTCCTCGTTCTTCACGGTGGCGTTGCTGAGCTTCTCCGGGTTCGCGCCGGACAGCCGCTCGCCGCCGGCGGCGGATTCGTGGTGCACGAGCGTGACGCGCGCGTGGCGCGCCGCTTCGTAGCGCCGGAAGGCCTCGGCCACCGACGTCGACGTGCGTGCGGCGCGGCCGAGCAGCACGGCGTCCTCGATCGAGCTGGCGGCTCCCTGGCCGAACCAGGGCAGCATCGGGTGCGCCGCGTCGCCGAGCAGCGCGACGCGCCCCGCGGTCCACGCCGGCAGCGGCTCGCGCGAGAACAGCCCCCACTTGTGGCAGCGCCCGCCCGGCGTGGCGGCCAGGATCGCGTGCACCTCGTCGTGAAAGCCTTCCAGCACGGCGCGCGCTTCCTCGACGCTGCCGCCCTGCGACCAGCCTTCCGGCGCCCAGGCCGCCTGCTTCGCGAAGGCCACGTAGTTGATCAGCGCGCAGTGGCGCACGGGGTAGCGCACGAACAGCCGCCCGGGGCCCGCCGCCACCGCCGAGCCCGCGCTGAGCACGCGGCCGCCGAGCGCGGCACGCGGCACCAGGCCGCGCCAGGCCACGTAGCCCGAGAAAGTGGGCGCGTCGGCGCCGAAGACCTCGCGGCGCACCGCGGACTTCAGCCCGTCGGCACCGATCACGGCGCCGGCGCGCGCCACGCGGCCGCCCTCGAAGCGGATCTCCACCGGCGCCGCGGCTGTGCCGGCGTCGTCGACCAGGCTGCGGAACGCGCAGCCGGTGTGCAGCGCGCCGGGGTCGAGTTCGCGCAGCCGGGCGACCAGCAGTGCGTGCAGGTCGGCGCGGTGCATCTGCAGGTAGGGCGCGCCGTAGCGCTGCCGCGTGTCGCTGCGGTCGATGTCGACCAGCACCTGCCCGGTGGCGTAGTGGCAGGTCACCATCCGCGGCGGCTCGTCGGCGAGTTCGCGCAGGCGGCCGCCGACGCCGAGCCAGTCGAGGCCCTTGACCGCGTTCGGCGTGACCGAGAGTCCCGCGCCGACCTCGCCGAGCACCGGTGCCTGCTCGTAGACGCGCGCGCGCAGGCCGGCCTGGTGCAGCGCGATCGCGGCGGACAGGCCGCCGATGCCGGCGCCGACGATGGCGACGTCGGCGTCGAGGCCGGCTCTGCCGGCGCTGCCGGGGCTCATGGCGGGCCGCCGTCGAGGATCGACACGTCGAGCCCGAGCGCGCCGGGGTTGATGAGGTTCTGCGGATCCGCGGCGCGCTTGAGGTTCGCGACCGCCTGCACGAATGCCGGGTCGCGGCCGCGCAGGAACGGGTAGGCGCGGCCGATCTGCAGGTGGGCGCCGCCGTGCGCGAGCATCAGCTCGACGATCTCCGTGCGCAGCTCCTCGACGTAGCGGCGGCCCTCCGGGTTCGGCGAGCCGGGCTTCATCATCGCCAGCAGCTCGTGCGGCATGGTGGCGCGATGCAGCGCCGGCCACTCGTCCTCCCAGTAGATCACCGGCTCGTAGAGCAGGGCCGAGGGCCCGACGCCGGCGAACACCACGAACACCAGCGCGCGGTGCGCGGCGAGGCGCGCGGCCTCGCGCTGGCGCAGCGCGTCGAAGGCGGCGTGGAAGGCGTCGACCTTCGAGTGCGGCAGGATCACGTGCAGCGGCAGCAGCCGCCGGCCCTGCGGGCCGAGCACCATCGGCGCCGGGAACGGCGTCGACTGCACGACAGCCGCCATCGTGTTGGCGACCTCGCTGCCGTGCGCGCGCACGATGCGACGCAGGTCGGACATCGTGTCGGCGAGCCGGCGTGAGTCCGTGCCTTCGCAGAGGAAGTTGGCGATGTAGGCCGAGTCGGCGAGGAAGCGCCGGCCGGCCAGCGCCATCCGCACGGCCTGCGACAGCGCAGCGACCGGCCCGCCCTGCGCGCGGGCCACGGCGATCAGCGCCTTGAGGTCGGTCGTCAACGCGGCCTCGCCGGCGGCGAGCTTCCCCAGCGCGGTTTCGAGGCCGAACACTTCAGTCGCGAGCCCCTGGCGCGAGACCTCGGATACCGCAGCGCGCATCGCCTCGAAGCTGCCGAAGGCGAAGGACGCGCTGCCCTTCGCGCCCGGGCGCGGCTCGAGCTGCAGCGACACGGCCGTCTTGATGCCAAGCGCGCCGGCGTCGCCGGCGAACAGCCCGGTGAGATCGGGACCGTAGGCGCGGAAGAACGGCGCGTGGTGCGGCGCACCGGCGGTGCCGGTGCTCAGCAGGCTGCCGTCGCCGAGCACGACCTCGAAGGCGAGCGCGGCGCTCGCCGAGGTGGCGTGGCGGCCCGAACCGAACGTGGCCGCGCCCTGCGACATGCCGCCGCCGAGCGTGGCCATCGAGCCCGACATCGGGCCCCAGAACTTCGCGCGCACGCCGTGCGGCGCAAGTGCGGCGTCGAGCGCCGCCCAGGTGCAGCCCGCCTCGGCGGTGGCGTACAGGTCGCCGGCCTCGATCGCGCGGATGCGGTCGAGCCGGCGCAGGTCGACGATCGCAGCGCGCTCGCGGTCGGGCAGGTAGGCGTCGGTGTAGGACATGCCGCCGCCGCGCACGAACAGCGCGACGCGTTCGTTGCGTGCGTGGCGGACCAGCTGCTGCACCTCGGCGACCGTGCCGGGCCGCAGCACCGCGAGCGGCAGCGCGCCCGCGCGGTAGACGTCCTGGGACAGCAGCTGGCGCTCGTCCTCGGCGAGCAGCAGGTGCTCGGCGCCGAGGATTCCGCGGAAGCCTTCGAGCGGGTCAGCCGCCACGCGCATCCTTCACCGCGGTGGTGCAGCTCAGGAAAGTGGGCGTGGGCCCTCGCCCGGTGACGCGCAGGCCAGCGCCCTCGAGCAGCCGCGGGAAGTCGCTGGCGACGAACGCGGGCGAGTACGGCTCGCAGTTGTAGCGCGCGTCGAAGCGCAGCCACAGCCGGTTGCCCGCCGGCAGCTTCGTGTCGTTCGGTGCATCGACCACGGTGAAGGTGCCGCCCGGCCGCAGCAGCCGGTGCACCTCGGCGAGGATCTGCGCGAACAGCCGTTCGGGTACTTCGTGGAAGAGGATGTAGGCGAGGATCGCGTCGTACTGCCCCGAGGGCAGCTTCGTGTCCTCGGCGAGTCCCTGCACGAAGTGCACGTCCACATCGAGGTCGGTTGCGCGCTTGTGTGCGTAGCGCAGCAGCGGCAGCGCGACATCGAGGCCGGTGACCTCGGCGTCGGCGAAGCGCTGCTTCAGCGCGGTGGTGCACTGGCCGATCGAGCAGCCGAGGTCGAGCACCCGGAGCACGCGGCCGTCGTCGGGTGCGCGCACGTGGTCGACGACCATGCGGTGCAGTTCGTCCTGGTCGTTGTCGCCCTGGTAGAAGACCTTCGTGCCGTGGTGGAACACGTAGCCCGCCAGCGGGTCGCCGACGTAGCCGCCGGGCTGCAGGTGGATGTCGAGCGCGGCGTACTTGGGCACGACGAACGCGGGGTCGTAGTGCAGGCGGCCCGGGCGTGCCTTCTCCGCGGCGTCGAGCTCGGCTTCCCAGCGGGCCGCGTCCTGGTGGTAGCTCTGCTGGATCTTCTGCCAGGTCTGCTGCTGCTGGCTGCGCATCATGCGCTTCCAGGCACGCACGTAGGGCGAGTCGTCGGGCGAGCGGCCCGCAGCCTCGGCCTGTTCGGCGAGTCCCATGATCGGCGGGAACACGCCGCGGATCGCCAGGTTGCGGAAGCCCTCCATGAAGTCGAGGTAGCTCTCGTCCTCGAGACGCGGCGTGCGTGGCAGCACGCCGACGTGCCCCCGATCGATGGTCGTCATGACTTTGCCTGCTCCGCTGCTTCGCGCTTGGCCTTGGCGAGGCTCTCGGCGAACACATCATACTCGTTGATGTCGGCGCGCCGCGCACGGGTCCAGGTGGTGGCGAAGCCGCGCGGGAACACGGCGTCGGCGTCGTCGCGACGACCGTCCTCCGACCAGATCAGCGGGCACAGCGCGCCGGCCGGCCGCTCGCCGGTGATCATTTCATCGAGGCTGATGCCGGCGAGGTTGACGCAGTCCGGCCGCGGGTCCCAGCGGATGTCGTCGCCGAAGATGCGCACGGAGACCGCGATGCGCCAGAACGGCTCGGGGTTGCCGCCCGAGTAGTGCAGCGCCCAGGGGTGCACGACCAGCAGGTCGCCCGGTTCCATGTCCCAGCTCAGGAATCGCACCGAGGGATCCTTGCGCAGCGGCTCGATGTCCGGATGCGGCACGCGATCGGGCGGCTTGATCATCTTGCGGGCGTTCGGCGAGAACAGCCAGTAGCGCACGTCCTGCACCTGCGAACCCGCGACCACCTCGAGGCAGTTGCGCTTGGTGATCTTCGTCAGCGGCATCCACAGCGAAGGCACCATCCTGCCGCTGACCGGCCAGCCCATGCGGTCGGTGTGCCAGATGGTCTTTTCCGCGGACTCGGGGCCCTTGGCGAACATCTCGTCGAAGAAGAAGTGCGCTTCCTTCGACTTCATGACGCGGCAGGCGGCCTCGGCCAGCGGCCCGTTGAACGCGAGTTCGCGGAACTCGGGAATCGTGCGCGCCATGTAGCGACCCGGGTAGCTCGGCAGCAGGCCGAAGTCCTCCTTGCCCGCCGCGATGCGGTGGGCGATCGGCGAGAGCTTCTCGATCCACTCGGCGTTGCAGACCCCGCGCAGCACGACGGCGCCGTCGCGCTCGTAGGTGTCGATGTCGTCCTGGGTGATCGGGTTCTGCGGGCTGCGGTTCAGTGCCATGGTGCGGCTCCGGGGCTCTCGGGTGGGCGGATCTTCGCGACGCTGCGATTCAACCAACACGCTGCTCCCTGGACCATCGAATCGGCGCGGGGTGCCATAGACAGGTTGCATGGCAGGCGAGGCACAATGTATCGGCCTGCTACGCGCGCCGCGGGAGAATGCCCGCGCAGGGAAACGCAGCGTGGGGAGGCGTCGCGCAGCCTTATGAACGACATCAGCAAGGGCCGGCGGGTATCGATCGGCCACGCGGAGCTTTATGTCGAGGAACACGGCGAGGGCGAGCCGCTGCTGCTCGTCGCCGGCCTCGGTGGCAGCGGGCGTTTCTGGGGCCACCAGGTGGCGGAGTTCGCGCGCCACTTCCGCGTGATCCTGCACGACCACCGCGGCGTCGGCCGCTCGGGCCCCGGCCCGATCATCTCCAACGCGGGCGAACTCGCCGACGACCTGCTGCGCCTGATGGATGCCCTCGGCCTCGAGAGCTCCCACCTCGCCGGCCACTCGACCGGCGGCGCGATCGGCCAGCACATCGCGCTGCGCGCACCGGCGCGGCTGCGTTCGCTGGTGCTGAGCGCAAGCTGGGCCGGCCCGACCCCGCTGTTCCTGCAGACCTTCCACACGCGCCGCGACGTGCTGATCAACTCCGGCCCGCTCAACTACCTCATGGTCGGCACGCTGCTCGCCTGCCCGGCGTGGTGGCTCGGCGATCGCTTCCGCGACACCCAGAGCTACTTCCGTGACCGGCTCGCCGAGTTCCCCGGTCTCGAGATCGAGCTCGGCCGCCTGAACGCGGTGATGACGCACGACCTGCGGCACCGCCTGGGTGCGATCCGTACGCCAACCTTCGTCATCGGCGCGAAGGACGATCAGCTCACGCCGCCCGGGCTCTCCGACGAGCTCGCGCAGCGCATTCCTGGCGCGCAGCTGTGCATACTGCCCTCGGGCGGCCACTTCTGCCCGCAGACCGTCACTGCCGACTACAACGCCCGCGTGCTGGAGTTCCTCACTTCGCGCATCGGGACGGAGGCCGCATGAACAATGATTTCCTGCAACCGAGCGCAGTGATCAGCGGCCCGGAAGACGGCCAGTCGCTGTGGCAGCCGCTGCCCTCGCGCGGCTACGTCACCGTCAAGTTCACGCCCGGCAACACGCCCTACGACGACTTCTCCGCAGGCATCCAGGTGCTGCCCGCGGGCTGCCACATCCGCGAGCACGGTCACCGGCAGAACCACGAGCTGGTGTTCGTCTACGAGGGTACCGGCACGGTCACCATCGAGGGCGAGACCACGCCGCTGTCCCCCGGCTCCGCCGTGCTGTTCTGCCGCATGGCGCGTCACCGCATCGACAACACCGGCACCACCGACATGAAGCTCTTCTGGGTGTTCGCACCGCCCGGCCTCGAGGACTGGTTCAACGCGATCGGCCGCGTGCGCAGGCCCGGCGAGCCGATGCCCGAGGCCTTCGGCCGGCCGGACAACGTCGCCGAGGTGCAGGAGCGCATGAAGTTCGTGCCGCCGCGCAGCTGAGCCCACCATGCTCGTCCTGACGCGTTCCGACCTCGAGCAGGTGCTGCCCTTCGACGTCTGCATCGACGAGATGCGCACCGCGATGATCGCCACCTCGGAGCGGCGCTGCGTGCTGCCGATCCGGCAGTTCATGCCCGTGCCGGGGCGGCCGGGGAAGCTCGGGCTGATGCCGGGCTACATCGGCGGCGAGTCCGAGTGCTTCGGCGTCAAGATCGTCAGCAAGTACGAGCGGGCGCCGGGCGATCCGCACGGCTCGCACGTCGGCGCCGTGCTGCTGCTCGACGCGTCCACCGGCCTGCCGATCGCCCTGCTGGAGGGCGGCACGCTGACCGCGATCCGCACGGCCTCGATGACGGCGCTCGCCACCGACGCGCTGGCGCGCTCCGACGCGCGCCGCCTCGCGATGCTCGGTACCGGCGAGGAAGCCTGGTACCACGTGCGGGCCCTCGTGCACGTGCGGCCGTTCGACGACATCCTGATCTGGGGTCGCTCGCCGCAGCGCGCCGGGGCGCTGGTCGAACGGCTGCGCGCCGCGGGCATCGGCGGCGTGCGCGTGGTCGGCGACGTCGCCGAAGCGCTCGCGCAGGCCGACGTCGCCTGCACGGTCACCTCCGCCAAGGAGCCGTTCGTGCGCGGCGAGTGGCTGCGTCCGGGCCTGCACCTGAACCTGGTCGGCTCGGCGATCCCGACCACCGCCGAGGTCGACGACGCCACGGTGGCGCGCGGCCGCTTCTTCGTCGACTACATCGACGCGGCGCGCGCTGCGGCCGGCGAGCTGCTGTCGGCGATCCGCAACGGCGTGGTCCGCGAGGACCACGTCGCCGGCGAGATCGGCGAGGTGCTGCTCGGCCGCGTGCCGGGCCGTCGCGCGGCCGACGAGATCACGATCTACAAGTCGCTGGGCGTCACCACGCAGGACCTCGCCGCCGGCCATCGCGCCTGGCGCGAGGCGCGCGCCCGCGGGCTCGGCCAGTCACTCGAACTCGATCGCTAGTCAACGCACACACCGGGGGCCACACGACCATGATCAACGGACTGCTGCAGTCGCCGTTCGACCGGCGCGAGATGCTCAGGCTGATGGCCGGCGCACTGCCGGGCGCCGTGCTCACCACTTCGATTGGCGCACCGGCCCGCGCCGACGCGGCCGGCATCGTCAGCATGCCGACCGGACCCGTCCCTGCCGGCTTCGACCCGCTGTCGCCGAAGCAGAACCTCGAGGCCTACATCCGCCTGACGCGCTCGCTCGATCCGGCGGCCACCACGGTCGGCTGGTTCGGCGGCCGCGTGTTCTCGGTGATCGGTGACACGCAGATCATCAAGCCGCTGTTCGACATCGAGGGCTTCGGCATCGGCCGCACCGAGCCGCAGGCGGACGGCAGCTACAAGGCGCTGTGGCGCGAGGTGGGCTACTACAAGGACCTCGCCACGGGGAAGATCATGGAGACCTGGCAGAACCCGCTGCTCGGCGGCGAGACCTGCGAGGTCTACCCGATCAACAACGACCCGGTGAACGCGGTGCTGAAGCCCGAGTTCACGCTGGGCTTCGGCGCCAGCAAGGACCAGTACACCGAGACGATCAAGTTCCTGCTGCCCTGGCACTTCGTCGGGCCGCACGCGATGGCCGCCTTCGACGTCAACCTCGACTGGAAGTCGCCGCTCGACCCGAAGGTCTGGAAGCGCGAGTCGCCCGGCGAGCGTGTGCGGGTCAGCGAATACCAGCAGTGGCGGGTCGACTCGAAGGAACTCGTCGACCGCAGCCAGCCGAGCCTCAAGGCCTACGGCTCGTGGAACCGCGTGGCAACCTGGCTGCCCTGGATGCTCATGGGCCAGCGCGAGGGCCACCTGTTCTACCGCTCGCACACCCTGAAGCTCGATCGCGTCGAGGACCTGCCGAAGGACATTCTCGCCTACACCGAGAAGCGTTTCCCGAAGTACCTCGTGCCGCCGAAGGAGTGGGTGTCGCCGAACGTCTCGAGCTTCGAGATGTACGCGCGGGACCGCAAGCCGGCACCCTGATCCGCGGGGCCGACCGCCTGGCGCCCCCCGCTCAGCCGCCGCCGATGACCGTGGCGAGGCCCTTGCCCGCGCGCCACGCCGCCCAGAGGATTCCGCCGACGTACGCGGCGCCGAGCAGGCTCGCGACGTAGCCGAGGACGATCAGCGCACCGTCGCGCTCGACCATGCCGAGCGCCAGCAGCGCGATGCCGAGCGCCGGGATCGTGTTGCTGAACGGAATCATCGGCAGCGGCGCGAGCAGGGCCGCCGCGGCGACGATGATCATCAGGCCGTTGAAGCGGTTGACCGTCGGGCCGTGGGTCAGCACCAGCCAGCGCGGCCGGATCAGCTTCTCGAAGCGCTTCGACCACTCCGCGCCCTTGCGCAGCACCGGCACCACGTGGCTCGCCTGCAGCGGGTGGTCGAGCAGCCGCGCCGGCAGCCAGGGCAGGCGGTTGGCCATGACCCCGAGCCCGATCAGGATCATCAGCAGGCCGAACACCGTGCTGGTGCCCGGGATCGCCACCGGGAACAGGAACGGGATGGAGAGGAACACGCAGACCAGCAGCAGGCCCTGCTCGCCGATCAGTTCCATCAGGCCACGCACGGTGATGTGCTGGTCACGGATCTCGGCCGCGGTGCGCTCGAAGGTCGCCGACAGGCTGGTGGTCGGGTTGTGGAGGCGGGCGGATGACATGGGCGGTGAGACTAGCGGAACCGGGGAAAAGTTTTGTGAACGCGCTCAGCGCTAGGCGACTTTTCCGGCCCTGATCTGGCTCACCGTTGATTCAATCCAGGCCTGAACCTCTGCATTGATCTCGCGGGGGTCCCGTCCGGCCGCGTCGATCGGCGGGCCGATCACCACGCGCACGCAACCGGGCTTCTTCAGCAACCCGCGCCGCGCCCAATACCAGCCGGAGTCGTGCGCCACCGGCACGACCTTGCAGCCGGCGCGACTGGCGAGCAGCGCGCCGCTGACGCCGTATTTGCGGGTCTCGCCAGCCGCCACCCGCGTGCCCTCGGGGAACACCAGCACGTTGAGGCCGTCGCGCAACCGGTCCTGGCCGTGGCTGACGACCTGGTTGACCGCCGAGGCCCCGGCGCCGCGGTTGATCGGGATCGAGTGCAGCTGGGCGAGCCCCCAGCCGAAGAACGGGATCCACATCAGCTCGCGCTTCAGCACCAGTGCCTTCGGGCCTCCGACCACGAACTGGGCAATGGTTTCCCAGGCCGAGGAGTGCTTCCAGAGCGTGACGTGCGGTTCGTCGGGGATGTGCTCCTCGCCCTCGATCCGGTAGTCGAGGCGGCAGGTCAGGCGCAGCACCGCGAGCACCGAGCGCGCGTAGACGGCCGCAAGGCCGAAGCGGGCGCGGATCGGCAGCACGGCGCAGGTGATGACGAAGAAGATCGCGTAGAGCAGCGTCCACGCGAACAGGAAGGCCGTGAACAGGAATGAGGCGATCCACTGCACCGCAGGCCCTCCGTCGCGGGTCAGCCCGGCAGCCGCGAGAGATCGGCCACGCCGCCGAACAGCTCGCGCACCCGGCCCACCAGCGCCAGCCGGTTGCGGCGCAGGTCCGGGTCCGGGTCGTTGACCATCACGTCGTCGAAGAACGCGTCGATCTGCGGTCGGAGCGCGGCGAGCCGCGACAGCGCGCCGTCGTAGTCCTTCGACCAGATCGCCGCGGTGACGTCCGAGGCCAGCGCCGCCAGCGCGCCGTGCAGCGCCACTTCCGCCGCGTCGCGCAGCAGCGACGCGTCGATTTCCGACGGGCCGGCCGCGTCCGACTTGCGGAGGATGTTCGCGATGCGCTTGTTGGCGGCCGCGAGGCTCGCGGCTTCCGGCCGCTCGCGGAAGCGCGCGAGCGCGCGCAGCCGCGCGTCGAAGTCGAGCGGGGAGGCCGTGCCGGTGGCGTGCACCGCGTCGAACAGTTCGGCGGCGAAGCCGGCCTCCTGGTACTGCCCGCGCAGCCGTTCCAGCACGTAGGCGAGCACGTCCGCCGCGGCGGTGCCGGCGGGCAGCGGCTGCGCGGCGACGGCTGCATCCACGAGTGCGGCGAGGTCGATCGGCAGCCGATGCTCGAGCACGATGCGCAGCACGCCGATGGCCGCGCGGCGCAGGCCGAACGGATCGCGCGTGCCGCTCGGCTTCTGGCCGGTGGCGAAGATGCCGGCGAGCGTGTCGAGCTTGTCGGCGAGCGCCACGGCGATGCCCGTGCGGGTCGCCGGCAGCGCGTCGCCCGCGCCGCGCGGCAGGTAGTGCTCGCGGATCGCCGTGGCGACCTCCGGGTCCTCGCCGTCGGCCGCGGCGTAATAGGCACCCATCGTGCCCTGCAGCTCCGGGAACTCGCCGACCATGGCGCTCAGCAGGTCGCACTTGCAGAGTGCCGCCGCGCGCGCGGCACGTGCCGCATCACCGTCGATCAGCGGCGCGATGCGCGCGGCCAGCGCCTCGATGCGCCGCGCCTTGTCGCCGATCGAGCCGAGTTTCGCCTGGAAGGCCACGGCGTCGAGACCGTCGCGGCGCGCCGCGAGCGGCTGCCGCCGGTCCTGCTCCCAGAAGAACGCGGCGTCGGACAGGCGCGGGCGGACCACGCGCTCGTTGCCCTCGCGCACCCGTGCCGGCTCGCGGCTCGCGATGTTGCTGACCGTGATGAACCAGGGCGTCAGCCGGCCGCCCGAGTCCTCGACCGGGAAGTAACGCTGGTGCTCCTGCAGCGTCGAGATCAGCACTTCGCGCGGCAACTGCAGGAAACGCTCGTCGAACCGGCCCTCGATGGCGACGGGCCACTCCACGAGCGCGGTGACCTCGTCGAGCAGGGCGTCGTCCATCACGGCGCGGCCGCCGAGCTGCGCGGCGCGTGCCAGAACCTGCTCGCGGATCCGGTCGCGGCGGTGGGTGAAGTCGGCGACCACGCGGCCGTGCTCGAGCAGCACGCTCGCGTAGTCGGCGGGCGTCGCGACCTCGAGCGCCTCCGCCGCGTGGAAGCGGTGGCCGCGGGTGGTGCCGCCGGCGATCACGCCGAGCACGCTGAGCGGCAGCACCTCCGGGCCGAAGCGCAGCAGCACCCAGTGCACGGGCCGGACGAACTCCGCTTCACCGGCGCCCCAGCGCATGCGCTTGGGGATCGGCAGCGCGTCGAGCGCGGCGGCAAGGATGCCGCCGAGCAGCGAGGCCGCCGCGGCGCCGGGCCGCGAGCCCTCGAAGTAGAGGAACTCGCCCTTGCCCTCGCGCACGCGCGACAGCGCCTCGACCGCGACACCGCAGCCTTCCGCGAACGCCGTCGCCGCGCGCGTGGGCTGGCCTGCAGCGTCGAACGCCGCCGTGACCGGCGGTCCCTTGCGGCGCAGCTGCTGCTCGGGCTGGTGTTCGGCGAGGCCGCTGACGAGCACCGCGAGCCGTCGCGGCGCCGCATAGGAGTGCAATGCGCCGAACGAGAGGCCCGCTGCGTCGAGCCCGCTGCGGATACCCCCGGCGAGCGCGCGCTCGAGATCGGGCAGGGCCTTGGGCGGCAGCTCCTCGGTGCCGAGCTCGAATATCAGGTCGCGCGCGCTCACGGCCGCGCTCCCGCGGCCGGCTGCGCGGTGCCGCGCAGCATCGGGAAGCCGAGCGCCTCGCGGCTGTCGTGGTAGGCCTGCGCGACGCCGCGGGCGAGGGTGCGCACCCGCAGGATGAAGCGCTGGCGCTCGGTGACCGAGATCGCGCGGCGGGCATCGAGCAGGTTGAAGGTGTGCGAGGCCTTGAGCACCTGCTCGTAGGCGGGCAGCGCCAGCTTCGCCTCGAGCAGCCGCTGGCAGGCCGCCTCGTGCTCGTCGAAGTGGCGGAACAGCGCCGCCGTGTCGGCGTGCTCGAAGTTGTAGGCCGACTGCTCGACCTCGTTCTGGTGGTAGACGTCGCGATAGGTGACGCGGCCCATCGGGCCGTCGGTCCAGACGATGTCGAACACGCTGTCGACACCCTGCAGGTACATCGCCAGCCGCTCGAGCCCGTAGGTGATCTCGCCGGTGACGGGGCGGCAGTCGAGCCCGCCGACCTGCTGGAAGTACGTGAACTGCGTGACTTCCATGCCGTTCAGCCAGACCTCCCAGCCGAGGCCCCAGGCGCCGAGCGTCGGCGACTCCCAGTTGTCCTCGACGAAGCGGATGTCGTGCGTGAGCGGGTCGAAGCCGAGCATCTTCAGCGAGCCGACGTAGAGGTCGAGGATGTCGGCCGGCGAGGGCTTCAGGACCACCTGGAACTGGTAGTAGCGCTGCAGCCGGAACGGGTTGTCGCCGTAGCGGCCGTCGGTCGGCCGGCGCGAGGGCTGCACGTAGGCGGCGCTCCAGGGCTCCGGCCCGATCGAGCGCAGGAACGTGGCGGTGTGGAAGGTGCCTGCGCCCATCTCCATGTCGTAGGGCTGCAGGATCACGCAGCCCTGGTCCGACCAGTACTTCTGCAGGGCGAAGATCAGTTCCTGGAAGGTGCGGGGCATGCGGCGGAGCGGCCTGGCCGGCGGGTCGGTGCTGGGGCGCGAAGTATAGCCGCTATCCGCCGTGAGCCCCGAGCCGCCGACCCCCGGCGGCACGCCCCTGCGTGCCCGAGTCCATAAGGACATGCCGGGCCTGCGCCCGCCCCTGTTGCCGGCGCTGCTGGGTTAAAGTTGACCGGGTGCTGGTGGTGGCCAGCCGATCCGGAGTGCGAAGCCATGATCGCGAAGCGCCTTCCCGTCGTACTGGCGTTGTTGCTGTGCTGCATCCAGCCACCCGCGCTGGCGCAGCCGCCGCAGGGCC
>JBIIDW010000291.1:0-3962 GCA_044238215.1 Steroidobacteraceae bacterium | reverse complement strand
CTGGAAGCCCTCGCCGACGAGTGCCTGCCGCACGGACACGCCGAGGAAACGCTCACCCGAGCGCGGCACGAGCCGCAGCGCGAGGATGATGCGCTCACTCTCGGGCGGCCAGCCGAGCACCAGCGCTGGCGGGTTGCCACTGAGCTCGTCGCCGCCCCAGGTCCCCGCACCCGCAGGGGCCGCTGCGGCCGGACGACCGGCAGGTGGCGCAGACGGATCGATCACGGGCAGGTCGCCCAGCGCGGGCTCGCGTCCCTCGGGCGCCTCGAACTCCACGAGGCGAGGTTCACGCACCGGCTCGCGGCCGCCGAAGCCCGACCCGTGCATGGACGGCTCCTGCCGCGCGGCGCGTGGCTCCGCGACACCGGACGCATCGGCGGCTTCCGCCACCGATCCCGCCGAGTCCCGTGAGGCCCGGCGACGCTTGGTGAACTCCCAGACGAGGAGCCCGACGATGAAGAGGATGCCGGCGGCCAGCAGGGCCCAGCGCAACTCGGACATCGCTCAGCTCGCCGCGAGGCGCACGGCCTCGTCCACGTCCACCGCGACCAGACGCGACACACCCGGTTCGTTCATCGTGACCCCCAGCAGTTGAGACGCCAGTTCCATGGTCGACTTGTTGTGCGTGATGAAAATGAACTGCACGCGCTGCGCCATGTCACGCACGATGTCGCAGAACCGGCCGACGTTGTTCTCGTCCAGCGGCGCGTCGACCTCGTCGAGGAGGCAGAACGGCGCAGGATTGAGGTCGAAGATCGAGAACACCAGCGCCACCGCCGTGAGCGCCTTCTCGCCGCCCGAGAGCTGCGAGATGGTCACGTTGCGCTTGCCTGGCGGCCTGGCCATGACCGCCACGCCCGCGCTGAGCGGATCGTCCCCGACCAGCTCGAGGTAGGCATGGCCACCGCCGAACAGCCTCGGGAACTTCTCCTGCAGCCCGGCGTTGATCTGGTTGAAGGTGTCCTCGAAACGGGTGCGGGTTTCCTTGTCGATCTTGCGCATCGCCTGCTCGAGGGTCTCGAGCGCCGACGTGAGGTCCGCGAACTGCCTGTCGAGGTACTCCTTGCGTTCCGTGTTCTCCTGCAGCTCGTCGATCGCCGCGAGGTTGACCTGGCCGAGCCGATCGATGTCGCTACGCACCTCGACGAGGCGCGACTCCCAGGCCACCACCTCGGCGGCCTCGGTCAGTCCCGCCTGCAGCTCGGCGAGGTCGAACTGCGTGGCCGCGAACTGCTCTGCGATCGACTCCCGTCGGACGCGGGTTTCCTGCGCTGCGAGCCTCGCCTGCTCCATCGCGTCGCGCGCGGCGTTGACGCGGATCTCCGCCGACTGACGCCGCTCGTCCAGCGCGCGCAGCTGCGCGTCGGCGTCCTCCAGCGCGCGCCGCGCCAGCGCGAGATCCGACTCGACCTCGAGGCGCCGCGCCAGCAGCCCGCCAAGCAGACCCTCGAGCTCGAGCACCGGGGCATCGCCGTCGGCGAGCTCGGACTCGAGCTCCGCGATCCTCGCCAGCGCGAATTCGCGCTGCTCGCGCATGCGGCCGAGACCGACTTCCATCGATCCTTCCGTGGAGCGCCGACCCTCGGCCCGCACCATCAGGTCCCGCGAAGCCAGCTGCGCCGCCTCCGCCGCGGATCGCGCCCGCGCTACCGCATCCCGGCGCTCCTCGCGCTCCGCCTCCAGGGTCGGACGCCGTGCGTCCAGCCCGTCGAGTTCCGTGCGACCGCGCTCCAGCTGGCCGCGCGACCGGCCCAAAGCCTCCTCGGCCGCGCCGAGGTCGCGGGCGACGTCGGCAGACTCGTCCTCGATCCGCTCGCGGCGCAGCGTGGCTTCCTGGGCACGCGCCCGCGCGCCCTCCAGCTGGCCGAGCAGGTCGGCATGCTCGCGATTGGCGCGCTGGATCCGCCCCTGGGCGCCGTCACGATCGGCTTCGGCCCCTGCGAGGCGTACACGGACGTCGACGAGCGCCGCCTCGAGTCCGTGCACGGCCGCATCGCAGGACTGGAGCGCCTGACGGAGCGACTTCAGCCGCTGCTCGCGCTCCAGCACGCCGGCACGTGCATCCGCGCCGCGCGCCACGCGCAGCCACCCACGGCCCACCCACTCGCCACCGCGGGTGATGAGCGACTCGCCCGCACCGAGCGTGCGCCGTGCCACGAGGGCACCGGCCAGCGTCTCGGCGACGCGGACGCCGGCGAGCAGATCCAGTGCGGCGCCCGGCCCCCGAACGCGCGAGGCGAGCATGGCCTCGCTGCCGTGGCGCGCCTCGGCCGCATCCGGGGAGGCACCGGCGCCCGATTCGAACAGTGCGAGGTGGAGACTGCCGAGCGACTCGAGCGCCTGTGAGGCGGAATCCAGCTCGTCGATGCAGACGGCTTCGAGATCGTCGCCGAGCACCGTCTCCACCGCGCGCTCCCAGCCCGGCTCGACCACCAGCGACTCCGCCACGCGCGGGCGCCCGTCGAGCCCCGCGCTTCGCAGCCAGTCCCCCGCGCGCGCATCGGCCCGGCCCAGGGCTGCCCGCTGCAGGGCCTCGACCGAGAGCGTCTCGGCGCGCGCCCGCTCGCGGGCCGCCCGCGCGGACTCCAGCCGGCCATCGAGCGCCATCTGCTCGGCGCGCAGGGTCTGCACGTCGGCCAGCGCGGCGGACAGTTCGCGCGCGACCGTGTCGGCCGTCGCGCGTGCGGCGCCCTCGCCGCGCTCCAGTTCGGCTACCTGTCCCTGCGACTCCTGTGCGATCAGCGCGTCGCGCTCGACGGCCAGGCGGTCCTGCTGCGCGCGCAGCCGACGGATCTGGTTCTCGAGCTGCTCGATGCGGACCCGCTCGACCTGCACGGTCTGATGGGACGCCCCGAGCTGGCGGTTGAACTCCTCCCACTGCGCCTGCCACTCCGCCAGCGCGTGGTCCGCGGCCTCGCGCCGAGAGGCGGCGGCGTGCTCGGCCTCGCGGGCCAGTTCGAGTTCCGGCGCGATTCGCTCGAGCTCGGCGCGGATCGAGGCGAGCTCCAGCTCGTCACGGTCGATCAGCACGGCGAGGTCGGCGGCGGTGGACATCGACTTCGCCAGCTCGGCCCGCTTGCGATCCCGCGCCTCGCGGGTGAACTGGATCTGCTGCTCCGTGCGGGAGATGTCGGCGCCGACCGCGAAGTAGCGACCCTGCACCTCGGACACGCGGTCGGACTGTTCGGCGTGGAACGCCCTCTGCTTCTCGATGGCCGCCTCGGCGGCGCGAAGCTCGGCAAGCTCGGACTGCATCAGCAGGTCCTTCTCGCGCATCGCCGCGTCGTGCACCTCGGCACCACCGTCGAGCTCGCGCAGACGCAGCGCGAGGAGCTCGGCAGTCAGGCGTCGTTCCTGCTCCTTGAGGGCCTGGTAGCGTCGTGCGGTCGCCGCCTGGCGCTGCAGGTGGCGGATCTGCTTCTCGATCTCGCCGCGGACGTCCTGCAGGCGCTCGAGGTTCTCGCGGGTCTCGGCGACCCGGCTCTCGGTCTCGCGGCGCCGCTCCTTGTAACGGGAGATGCCGGCCGCCTCCTCGATGAAGGCCCGCATTTCGTCGGACTTCGCCTGGATGACCTGCGAGATCATCCCCTGCTCGATGATCGCGTAGCTGCGCGAGCCGAGCCCGGTGCCGAGGAAGAGCTGGGTGATGTCCTTGCGCCTGCAGCGCGCGCCGTTGATGTAGTAGTGCGAACTGCCGTCGCGCGACACCTCGCGCCGCAGCGAGACCTCGGCGAAGGCCGCATAGGAGCCGCCGATGCGGCCGTCGGCGTTGTCGAACACGAGTTCGACCGACGCCTTGCCGACCGGCTTGCGCGCGCTGGAGCCGTTGAAGATGACGTCGGCCATCGAGTCGCCGCGAAGGTGCTTGGCGGACAGCTCGCCCATGACCCAGCGCACGGCGTCGATGACGTTGGACTTGCCGCAGCCGTTCGGGCCGACGACGCCGGTGAGGTTGCTGGGGA
>JBIIDW010000290.1:0-3966 GCA_044238215.1 Steroidobacteraceae bacterium | reverse complement strand
GGACCAGGAAGATGCCGCGCAGCACGAGCTCGGTCACGCGCGCGGGGTGGGCCTGTGCATAGGCCAGCGCCAGTGTTGAGCCCCATGAGCCGCCGAAGACCTGCCAGCGCTCGATGCCGAGCTCGGTCCGCAGGCGTTCGATGTCGTCGACCAGGTGCCACGTCGTGTTGTCCACGAGGCTCGCGTAGGGCGTGCTGCGCCCGCAGCCACGCTGGTCGAACAGCACGATGCGGTAGCGCTCGGGGTCGAAGAACCGCCGCATGCGGGGGTCGGTGCCGCCGCCCGGGCCGCCGTGCAGGAAGACCACGGGCTTGCCCACGGGGTTGCCGCTTTCCTCCCAGTAAATCCGGTGGATACCGGACACCTGCAGCATGCCGCTGCGGCGTGCGTCGATCGGCGGATAGAGCCCCTGCGGGGGCGACGGAGCGGCGACTGAGGTCATGGGCTGTGGTTCAGCGGCTGAGCATCGGTCCCAGCGGCGCGCCGCCGACCAGGTGTACGTGGAGGTGGTAGACCTCCTGCCCGCCGTGGCCGTTGCAGTTGATGATCAGGCGGTAGCCGCTCTCGGCGATGCCCTCGCGGCGCGCAATGTCGCGGGCGACCGTGAACATGTGGCCGATCAGCGCCTCGTCCGCATCCGCGATGTCGTTGGCCGTGGCGATGGGCTTGTTGGGAACGATGAGGATGTGGGTCGGCGCGCGCGGGTGGATGTCGCGAAACGCCGTGACCCGTTCGTCCTGGTGGACGATCGAGGCCGGAATCTCGCGCGCGACGATGCGTTCGAACAGCGTCGGCATGTCAGTACTTGTAGATCTCGACCTTGGAGGCGGCGAGCTGGTAGGCGGCCGCGCCGAGTCGCGTGGTCTTGTTCGAGGCCTTCATGCGCCCGGTGATCCAGTAGGCCTCGTAGATGGAGTCGAGGGCGATGCCCTTGTCCATCTTGACGTAGACGATCTGGTTCGGCGGCGGCGGCGGCACGTGGATGCAGGCGCCGAAATAGGGCACCAGGAAGAACTCCGAGACCAGCCCGTCCTTGCCCACATCGAGCGGGACGATGAACCCCGGCAGCTTGACGCTGGCGCCGTCGAGGGCTTTGTTGATGCTGAAGTCCATGACCTGCTGGGCGGCGAGGCCGCCTTCGCCCAGGTAGTCGTGGGCTGCGGGCGGGGGCGTGGCGGCGAAGCGGCTGCGGGCGTCCTCCGGAAGCAGTTCCTCCCACTCGAGCTCGCGCACGCCGCCGGCGGGCTTCGCCGGCGCTGCCGCCCGTGCCGGCGGATCGATGGCCGCCGCGGGCGGGGAGGCGATGGCGACGACGAACGCCAGCGCGACCGCGTGCAGCAGGGAACGGGCTATGCCCGGGAGACGTGGGTCGGTCATGGTCAGACTCGCAGGGTCAGGCCGTCGCTGAGGGTGTTGCGGTAGGCGCGCCAGGCCGGCAGGGCTCCCATCAGCAGGCCTGCCAGCACCACCGTGCCGAGGATCGCCAGATCGTAGCTCCTCAGACCGCCCACCTCCAGAAAGATTCCGAATCGGGTCTCGAGCACCGGGCGGGCCGCCGCGATCAGCAGGTACATCAGGCCAACGCCGGCCGCGACGCCTCCCGAGGCGAGTATCCCGGCTTCGGCGACGAGCAGCGTGAACACGTGGCGTGGCCGGGCGCCCACGGAGCGCAGGATCGCCATCTCGCGGCGCCGCTCGTTGAGGCTGGTGAGAATGGCCGTCAGCATGCCCAGCAGGCCCGCCAGTACGACGAAGCCCGCCACGATCATCAGCGCCGTGTCGGCGATGCCCACGAGGTTCCACAGCTGGCTCAGCGCGACTCCGGGCATGATCGCCATCAGCGGCTCCTGCCGGTAGTCGTTGATCGCCCGCTGCATCGTGAAAGTCATGACGCGTGAGCGCATGCCCACCATGAAGGCGGTGATGGATTCCGGCGTCAGCTCCGCGGCGCGAGCTGCCTGCGCGTCGATGCGCGACCCGGGCGGTGCCTGCACGCCGCTCTGCCAGTCGATGTGGATGGCGGTGATCGCCTCGAGGCTGACGTGCACGGTCCGGTCGACCGGCGTGCCGGTCCGCGCGAGGATGCCGACGACCCGGAACGGCTTGTCGCCGTGCTCCGCGAAGCTGACGCGCCCGAGGCCGTGGGCGACCACCATCGGGGTGCCGATGCCGTAGCCCAGCTGCTGCGCGACGTCGGCCCCGAGCACGGCGTCATAGAGGTCCTGGAACGGCCGCCCGGCCGAGAACTCCAGCGGCCTGCCGCCCGCGAACCGGTAGTAGCGGAAGTAGTCACCCGTGGTGCCCATCACCCGAAAGCCGCGGTGGGAATCGCCGAGGGAGATCGGAACCGTCCAGGCCACGTCCGGGTGCCGCGCGATCTTCTGGTAGCTGGCCCAGCTGACGTTGGCCGTGGCGTCGCCGACGCGGAACACGGAATACAGCAGCAGGTTGAGCTGCCCCGAGCGCGCACCGACGATCAGGTCGACGCCGGAGACCGTGTTGGCGAAGCCCTCGCGCGCGGCGGTGCGCATCTTCTCGACGCCGAGCAGCAGCGCGACGCTGACGGCGATCGCGCTCAGCGTCAGCAGCGCCGTCGTGCGCCGGTTCCAGAGTGATCGCAGTGCGAGGGACAGCGTGGCCACGGCGATGCCTCAGGCGGCCCGCGCGACTGCGCGATTGATGTCCTGCAGCGACACCACGCGGTCGAAGAGCGCGCCGAGCGAGGTGTCGTGGCTGACGAAGAGCAGGGTTGCGCCCTGGTCGCGGCATTCGTCCATCAGCAGTTGGAGAAAGCTCTCGCGGGAGTCGTGGTCGAGCGCGGAGGTCGGCTCGTCGGCGACGATGATCGCGGGCCGGCCGAGCAGGGCGCGCGCTGCTGCGACCCGCTGCTGCTGGCCGATCGACAGTTCGGTGACGTCACGCGCGAGCAGGCCGGGTTCCGCGAGCCCCAGAGCGGCGAGCAGGCGCGTGGCCTCCGCCTGCGTGTCGCCGCCCGGGATGCGGCGCGCCCGCTCGGGAGAGAAGCGGCTGGGCAGCACCACGTTCTCCAGCACGGAGAGGTAGGGGATCAGGTTGAACATCTGGAACACGAAACCGAGATGTTCGCCGCGGAAGCGATCGCGGGCGCCTGCCGACAGTTGCGTGAGGTCGGTGCCGAGCAGCCGCACCGTGCCGCGCCGGGGCACCAGGACGCCGCCCACCAGGCCCAGGAGCGTGCTCTTGCCGCTGCCGCTCGGGCCGCGCAGGAACACGCGCTCGCCGCGCGCCACGCGAAAGGAATCGATGGCGAGCAGCGGCGGCTTGCCCGGCCACGCGAACTCGACGTCGGAGACCTCGATGGCCGGCGCCACGGCGCTGGGGGGGGAGAGCGGATCCACCGGCGGACTCTAGCGCAACGGGATCCTCGTCGCCGGCTCGCGCGCGTCGAGCTGGCGCTGACCGGTCGGGGAAATCAGGTTGAT
Source organism: Steroidobacteraceae bacterium (assembly GCA_044238215.1). Taxonomy (GTDB): domain Bacteria; phylum Pseudomonadota; class Gammaproteobacteria; order Steroidobacterales; family Steroidobacteraceae; genus UBA964. Next base: position 505 of record JBIIDW010000290.1, on the reverse strand, counting down.
CCGGGCGACCTCGACGCCCCGCAGGCGGCGCAGCACCCAGGGTTCGACCCAGGCGAGGGCCGCAGGATTGCGGCAGGCAAAGCGGTAGCGCGCGCCATAGTCGGCATGCGCGCCCTGCGCTTCGCCCTCGTGGTCGTGACCATGATCGTGATCGTGGGTGTGCCCTTTGCCGCCGGCCTTGCCGAACTCCGGCAGGCTGACCTCGGCGCTGCGCAGCACGCAACCGGCGCCGTTCGGTACCCCCAGGATGCCGCTGCCGGCCTTCAGCCAGCGGGCGGCGGCCTCGGCCTCGGCGCGTTCCGCCGGCGTTCCGGGCGCGTGCTCGAAGCCGACCACGTGCAGGGCAGGCGACTCGACCTCGACTGCGAGTTCGCCGCCCTCCACCGCGAGGTTCAGCGTGACCTTGCCGTGCTCGTGTGCCGCATGCCGGGTGAAGCCGGCGGAATCCTGCGCGCCGGTGGCGGGTGCTGCGAGGGTGGCGGCCAGCGCGACCGCGATGCGCAAT
>JBIIDW010000289.1:0-3972 GCA_044238215.1 Steroidobacteraceae bacterium | reverse complement strand
CGCCCGCGGCGGCGCCCGCGGCGGCGGCGCGCCTCGACATCTCGACGCTCAGGCCGGGCGATCTCGTCGAGGGGCGCTACAAGTACATCGAGCGGATCGGCAAGGGAGCCTTCGGCACGGTGCTGCTGATGGAGGACATGGTCGTCGACGACCGGCTGATCCTGAAGTTCCTCAACCCGAGCGTCGCCGAGGACGAGGAGACGATGAAGCGGTTCGTGCACGAGCTGCGCTACTCGCGCCGCATCACGCACCGCAACGTCATCCGCATCTACGACTTCCTCTACATCCAGGGCAACTACGCCATCTCGATGGAGTACTTCCCCTCGCACACGCTTAGCCAGGAGATCGTCGACGAGAAGCCGCTGGCCCTGCCGCGGGCGATCCGCTTCGGGATCGACATCTGCACGGGCATGCAGGTCGCGCACCAGGCGGGAGTGGTGCACCGCGACCTGAAGCCGGCAAACGTCCTGATCAACGACGACGGCCTGCTGAAGATCGTGGACTTCGGCGTGGCGGCAGTGCAACGCGAGGGCGACACGCAGCTCACCAAGACGGGCTATGTGATCGGCTCACCGAAGTACATGGCTCCCGAGCAGATCCTCGGCAAGAAGATCGACCCGCGCGCCGACGTGTACGCCACGGGGGTGATCCTCTACGAGATGGTCACCGGCACCCCTCCCTACACGCGCGGCGACCACATGTCCGTGATGTACCAGCACGTGCAGGGCAAGGCGCGCAAGCCGATCGAGGTGAATGCCGACCTCCCGCCCGCCCTCTCGGACGTGGTCCTGAAGGCCATGGCGGTCGACAAGACGCTGCGCTACCAGACCATGGACGAGCTGCGGGAGGCGCTGGAGGCCTTCCGCTAGGGGCACCCGCCGGCCGCGCTTGCCCCGGCGCGTGACATAAGTCAAATTCCCGTCGGTTCGTCTTGCCCCGCGCGGGCCGGGTCCGGAACATGGACCCAACATCCTCGGGAGTCCCCGGTCCTTGGCCAGAATCGACGCTTTCCTCAAGCTCGGAACCCAGCAGGGCTGCTCCGACGTGCACCTCGCAGTGGGCGTGCCGCCGATGCTGCGGATGAGCGGCGATCTGCTGCCGATCCGTTTCCGCGAGCTGCGCGACACGGAGTTGGAGGGTTACCTGCTCGAGATCCTCACCCCCAAGCAGGCGCAGCACTTCGCCGCGGGGCACGACCTCGACTTCAGCTACGTGAGCGCCGAGGGCGGACGCTTCCGGGTCAACCTGTTCCGCAAGGAGACCGGCATCGGCGCGGTCTTCAGGGCCATTCCCAGCGCGATCCCGTCGCTCGAGTCGCTGCGGCTTCCGGCGGTCGTGCGCCGCCTGTGCGACCACCACCAGGGCATGATCCTCGTGACCGGCTCGACCGGCACCGGCAAGTCGACCACTTTGGCGGCGATGATCGACCTGCTCAACGGGTCCCGGAAGCTGAACATCATCAGCCTCGAGGATCCGGTCGAGTTCGTCCATCGCAGCAAGCAGAGCCAGGTCATCCAGCGCGAACTGGGCACGCACATCCCCTCCTTCGCCGAGGGTGTCCGTGCCGCGATGCGCGAGGACCCGGACGTGATCCTCGTGGGCGAGCTGCGCGACGCCGAGACGATCTCCATGGCGATGACGGCCGCGGAGACCGGTCACCTCGTGCTCGGCACGCTGCACACCACCAGCGCCACCAAGACGATCGACCGGATCATCGACGCACTGCCCGTGGAGCAGCGCGAGCAGACCAAGAGCTTCCTCTCGTCGAGCCTGCTCGCGGTGGTGACCCAGGTGCTGGTCAAGTCTGCGGACGGCCGCGGCCGGCGGGCCGTCGTCGAGGTCATGGTCATGACCCGCGCCATCGCCAAGCTGATCCAGACGGACCAGACGTTCCAGATTCCGAGCCAGCTGCAGATGGGGCGCGAGCAGGGCTCGCAGACGCTGGACCAGGCGCTGCTGCAGGGCCTGGTCAACCGTGAACTCGACCCCGACGACGCGGTCGCCTACGCGAACGAGAAGCGGCTCTTCCAGAAGTACGTCACCGACACCAGCCTGCTGCCGAAGCTGGACCTGGCCGGAGGCTGACCCCCCTTGGCGCGCATCGACGACTATCTTCACCCGGTGCTCGAGCGCCGCGGGTCCGACCTGCACTTCATCGCCGGCGACCTGCCGCGGATCCGCCTGCACGGCGACCTGCTGCCGCTGGCCGAACAGCCGCTGGACCCGGAGTTCGTGCGTGAGGCGCTGTTCGAGATCATGCCCCGCGCCGCGATGCAGCGCCTCGAGGCCCACGACGGCGCCGATTTCGCCTACACGATGGGCGAGGTCGCCCGCTTCCGCGTCAACGTGCTGCGGCAGCTGAACGGCCTCGGCGCGGTGATGCGCGCGATCCCGTCGAAAGCCCTGTCGATGGACGACCTGCAGCTTCCCGAGGCCGTGCGCCAGCTGTCCAAGGCGCCGTCCGGGCTCATCCTGGTGACCGGCAAGACCGGGTCCGGGAAATCCACCACGCTTGCCGCGATCCTCGACGACATCAACCGGCGCACCAAGGGCCACATCCTGACGATCGAGGACCCGATCGAGTTCATCCACGTCCGCAAGAACTGCCTCGTGAGCCAGCGCGAGGTCGGCGTGCACAGCCCGAGCTTCGCGCACGCGCTGCACTCGGCGCTGCGCGAGGATCCCGACGTGATCCTGGTGGGCGAACTGCGCGACCTCGAGACCGTCAGCATCGCAGTCACCGCGGCCGAGATGGGCATCCTCGTGATGGGGACGCTGCACACCAACGGCGCGGCACAGACGGTCGACCGGATCGTGAACGTGTTCCCGGCCGACAAGCAGCCGCACGTGCGGACGATGCTGTCGACGTCCCTGCGCGGCGTCATCTCGCAGCAGCTGCTGCAGCGCGCGGACGGCAAGGGTCGGGTCGCGGCACTCGAGATCATGATCAACACGCCGGCCGTGGCCAACCTGATCCGGCAGGGCAAGCTCGACCAGCTCGAGACGACCATGCAGTCGGGCGGCGCCCACGGCATGCGGACGATGGACTCGGCGATCCAGGCGCTGCTCGACAAGCGCCAGGTCACCGGCAAGGAGGCCTACAAGAAGGGGATCAACAAGTCCCGCTTCGAGCCGGTGATGAACCAGGGCTGAGCCCGGCCCCGGCGGCCTGTGCGACAATTCGCGCATGCCACGCCAGATCCTCGTCACCAGCGCCCTGCCCTACGCCAACGGGCCCCTCCACCTCGGTCACGTCATCGAGGCCGTGCAGACGGACGTCTGGGTCCGTTTCCAGCGCATGCGCGGCCACGAGTGCCTGTACATCTGCGCGGAGGACACCCACGGCACGCCCGTGATGATCAAGGCCCAAGCCGAGGGCGTGACGCCCGAGCAGCTGATCGCCCGGATCGCGGCCGAGCACCGCGCCGACTACCAGGGCTTCCTGATCGGCCACGATCACTTCCACTCCACCCACTCGGCGGAGAACCGGCACTTCGTCGACCTGATGTACGCACGCCTGCGCGACGGCGGCCACATCAGCCGCCGCTCCGTGCGGCAGGCCTTCGACGAGAAGGCGGGCATGTTCCTGCCGGACCGCTACGTGCGTGGCACCTGCCCGCGTTGCCGGGCGCCCGACCAGTACGGCGACAGCTGCGAGGCCTGCGGCGCCACCTACACGCCTGCCGACCTGGTCGACCCCGTCTCCACGGTCAGCGGCACCCGCCCCGTCTGGCGGGAATCGGACCACCTGTTCTTCCAGCTCGGCCGCTTCGAGCCGATGCTGCGCGAGTGGGTGGCCAGCGGCAGCCTGCAGGACGCGGTGCGCGCCAAGCTCGCCGAGTGGTTCGACGCCGGGCTGCAGGACTGGGACATCTCGCGCGACGCGCCGTACTTCGGCTTCGAGATTCCGGACGCGCCGGGCAAGTACTTCTACGTCTGGTTCGACGCGCCGATCGGCTACCTCGGCAGCCT
>JBIIDW010000288.1:0-3980 GCA_044238215.1 Steroidobacteraceae bacterium | reverse complement strand
AGCGCACGCGCGAGTTCGAGCCGTGCGGCGTCGAAGCGCGGCTCCGCCGCGAGGACTCGGCGCAGCGGATCGATCGCCTCCGCCGGCCGGCCGCTGCCGAGCGCGGCGAGCGCGAAAACGTAGTCGAAACGGGTGTCGCCCGCGCTGGCGGCGGCAAGCGGTTGCAGCAGGACGTAGGCCGCATCCGCGCGCCCCTCGGCGAGCTGGCGCTCCGCCACGCCCAAGAGGTCCTCGCCGCGCGCGACGGTCGAGCAGGCCAGGAGCACCAGCGCGGCGAGCAGTCTGGGGATCGAGGCGGATGCGAACATGGGGAAATGGCGCCCCCGGCCGGAGTTGAACCGACGACCTACCGCTTAGGAGGCGGTCGCTCTATCCACTGAGCTACGGGGGCCGATGTGGATGCCTCAGCGGATTCTAGCGTCGTTCGCCACGCACCGCTGCTGCGGAGGGCCCGACCGGGCCAGGAAGAAAGTGGTGGAGCGGAAGGGGATCGAACCCTCGACCTTCGCATTGCGAACGCGACGCTCTCCCAGCTGAGCTACCGCCCCACATTCAACCGGCCGGCCTGGCACCCGACCCTGCGAGGCCGGCGATTGTAGCAGCCGTGCGCGCATAGGCAAGGCACGGGGGTCGCCTAGGCGCCGAGCAGTTCCTCGCCTTCCGCTTCGCGCTCACCCGCGGCCCGAGGCCGCCTGCCGCCGGTCGCGAGGCTGGGCGTACCGACCACTCGCCCCGCGCGCAGCTCGATGACCCGGTCGGCGGCGCGAATGGTCTCGGGCCGGTGCGCGACGATGATCCGCGTCGCCTTGGTCGAGCGGACGGCCGCGTTCACGGCCTGCTCGAGACCCACGTCGAGGTGGCTGGTGGCTTCGTCGAGCAGCAGCAGCAGCGGCTCCCGGTAGAGCGCCCTCGCCAGCAGCACCCGCTGCTTCTGCCCACCGGACAGCGAGGAGCCCATGTCGCCGACCAGGGAGTTGTACCCCATCGGCATGGCCGTGATTTCCTCATGCAGACCGGCGAGCCGCGCGGCGTGGACCACCCGCTCGTTGGAGGGTGCGGGATCGAAGAAGCTGATGTTGTCCGCGAGGCTTCCGGCCAGCAGGTGGTCGTCCTGCATCACGACGCCCAGCAGCGCGCGGTACTGGTCGAGCCCGATGTGCTGCAGCGGCACGCCTCCCACCAGCACCTCGCCCGAGGTGGGCTTCAGCAGGCTGGCGAGGATCTTGAGCACCGTCGTCTTCCCGCAGCCGGAGCGTCCGACCAGCGCCACGCTCTCGCCGGGCTCGACCCGGAACGACACCCCGTCCAGGACCCAGGGCCCGCTCTCGGAGTACCGGAACCTGACGTTGCGGAATTCGACACTCGGGATCGCGCGGTTGGTGACGAGCCCCCCGCTGCCATGGACGGACTCGGGGTCCTCGAGGGCGATGTCGGCGAGCCGCTGCGTGTGCAGCCGGAGCATGTACAGGTCCACCAGCATGTCGATCAGGCTGCTCACCCTCGTCAGGAACTGGCCCTGATACGCCAGGAAGGCCAGCAGCACGCCGACCGTGAACTGGCCTGCGAGCACGGCGCGCGCTCCCATCCAGACCACGGCGATGGCCACGAACGCGACCAGCAGTTCGTCGATGAGCCGGAATCCCAGCCGCAGCTTGCCCGCCGTCAGGTCGCGGTTCGTCACGTCGACCTGCATGTTGAGCCACTGCGCCCGTCTCTGCTGCTCCGCTCCGTGCAGCTTGACGGTGCGGATCGCGCGAATCGTCTCGAGGAAGTGTGATTCGGCCTTGGCGTCATAGATGATGGAGTCGAGTGCCACCTGCCTGAGCCGGCGGTAGGTCAGGACCCTGAGCACTGCGTACATCGCGGCGCCGGCTACCGCGACCAGCGCGAGGCGCGGGCTGATCGACAGCATGATCGCCGCCGTGACCAGCACCATGATGCCGTCGAGCACGGTTTCGATCAGGCTCGTGGTCAGCGCGCGCTGGATGACGGACAGCGAGCCGAAGCGGGACACGATGTCGCCGAGGTGCCGCGACTCGAAGAAGCCGGCACGCAGCCGCGCGAGGTGGGAAAACAGGTTCGACTTGCCTTGCAGGCTCATCGACGCCGTGATGGCCATGAGCATCCAGCCCCGCATCGCCTTGATGGCCACCTGCAGGATCGCGACCAGCGCGAAGCCCAGCGCGAGGATCGTGAGCAGTTCCATGTCCGCGGCCACCAGCGCGTGGTCCACCACCCACTGCATGAACATCGGACTGAGGACCGAGAACACCTCGATGACGAGCGCGAGCAGGAACAGCGCCGTGAGCGTCTGGCGGACGCCGACGATGTGGCCCATGACGTCGCGGAGGCGCAGCGACGGCGTGGGCGCCTGGGCGCGGAATCCTGGAGCCGGGTGGAGTTCCAGCGCCACTCCGGTGAAACGCGCCGACGCCTCGGAGAACGGCACCAGCCTCACGCCCGCCGCGGGATCGTGCAGGTGCAGGCCCCGCGAATCGACGCGCACCAGCACCACGAAGTGCTGCATCTCCCAATGCAGGATGCAGGGCAGCGACAGTGCACGCAGCTCCTCGAGCTCCACGCGCAACGGACGCGACGCCAGCTGCAGGCCTTCGGCAACGCGCGTCAGGTCGAGCAGCGTCGCGCCCATGATCGACGCGCCGAAGCGTCGGCGCAGTTCGGAGAGCTCGACGTGATGCCCGTGGAACCCGGCCACCATCGCGATGCAGGCGAGGCCGCACTCCGCGGCCTCGCTCTGGTGCACCATCGGCACCTGCCGCCGCAGCCCCAGGCTGAGCCTGGAAAGGAAGGATTCGTTCACGTCCGCTCCGTGAGGCTCAGCACGGGCTCGAGGATCCATTCGAGAATGCTTCGCCGCTCGAGTTCGATGTCCGCCTCGAGCAGCATGCCGGGCATCAGCCGGTACTCCGCCTTGCCCGTGTCGATGGCCTGGGCGTCGAGGGTGACGGTGATCCGGTACACCGGCTCGGCGCCGCCCAGCACGCTGGCCAGCCCCATCAGCTGCGGCGGCATGTCGGCGGGCGCGATCGCGTTGCGCGAGATCGAGCGCACGGAGCCGAGCTGGTGCCCGTACTTCTGGTAGGGGTACGCCGGGTATCGCATCGTGACCCGCTGGCCGACGGAGACGAAGCCGATCGACCTGCTGGGACTGAAGAGGTGGCCCTGCAGCTTCGCGCGGCTGGGCAGGATCGTGACCACGGGAGCCGCGGTGCCTGCGGCGGCGCCAACGTCCGCCTGCACGGCCGTGACGACGCCATCCTGGGGCGCGGTCAGCACCATCTCGCTGGTGGCGGCGGCCTGCGCGCGCTGCTGCTCCAGCTCCGACACCTCGCGCTCGAGCGCGGAGGCCTGGCTGTCCCGGGTCACCGGCAGCGACTCGAGTTCCGCCTCCGCGGCGGCGATTTCCCGACGGTTCGACGTTCCGCTCCGTTCCATTGCACGCACGCGCGCCACGTTCTCGAGCAACGTGTCGCGCTGCGCCAGGATCATCTGGGTCGACGCATAGCCGGACTCGCCCAGGGCCTTGAGCCTCGCTGCGGACTCCTCGAGGAGCCGCACCCTCTCCCGCTGCACGCGCACTTCGTCGTCGATCTGCGCGTTCTCCTCACGCAGGCGCCGGATGCGCTCGCGCAGTGCCCGGGCCTGCTGATCGAAGAGCGACTGCTGCCGCGAGCGCTGCTCGCCAAGCAGGCGAATCCGTTCCTCGATGCGGCGGGTCGTCTCGGCGTTGGCGTCGCCGAGAGCGCTGCGCCTCTCGCTCGTCAGAACGACCAGCGGATCGCCGCGCCGGACCTGCCGCCCCTCTTCGACCAGGACAGCCGAGACGACGCCGTTGGCGGGCGCATGCACGCGGACCAGACCGACGTCCGGGACCAGCCAACCCGTGACGCGGGCACGCCGGGCGAACTCGGCCAGCGAGACGAAGGCCACGATGAGCGCGAGCAGCCCCAGGCACACCG
>JBIIDW010000287.1:0-3981 GCA_044238215.1 Steroidobacteraceae bacterium | reverse complement strand
TGTAGTCCATCGAGAACACGGTGTTGTTCCAGCGCACGCGGCCGTCGGCCAGCGTGGCCTTCAGGCCGACTTCCCAGGACTCCACGTCCTCCGGATCCACGTTCACGTACTGGTCGACGCGCAGCGCGCGGCCCGTCCAGCCGCCGGAGCGGAAGCCCTTCGTGTACGAGAGGTAACCGAAGAGATCGTCGCTGATCGCCCAGTTCACGCCGAGCTTCGGCGTGGTCTTGGTGAAGGTGCGGTCGAGCGCGATGTTCTGGCCGAGCGCGGCGCGCGCCGCGAGCGACACCGGGTCGAAGTTGAACAGCGGGCCCGGGATCGTGCTGATCTGGCGCACGTCGAGGAGGCGCTCCTCGCGCGTGTAGCGCGCGCCGGCGACCAGCGTGACCTTGCCCAGCGTGTACTCGACCTGGCCGAAGCCGGCGTAGCTCTTGATGTCGGCCGTGAAGATCTTGTTGAACCGGCTCTGGGCCGCCGCGGCGTTGGCGCGCGTGGCGTCAGTCATGTTCGCGTCGATCGACTCGTCGAAGTAGTAGAGGCCCGCCACGTAGCGGAACGAGTCGCCCACCGTGCCGTTGAGCTGGAACTCCTGGCTGATCTGGTCGGCGAACTGGTCCTGGAACAGCGTGTAGAGGCTGACGGGCTGATCGGAAAGGTCGAGGACCAGCTTCTGCTCGGTCTTGCGGTAGCCGGTGATCGAGGTCAGCGTGGCGTTTTCGCCGATGTCCCAGGCGACGTTCAGCGAGCCGCCGTAGGTCTTGGCGTCGCCGCTGTTGTCGACGCCCGATACCACCTTCAGGAGGCTCGAGGTGCGCGGGCGCAGGACGCCGGCGATGTCCGAGGCGTAGCCGCCGTTGGTCTTGTCGCGGCTGTAGTCGAAGGCGAAGTCGACGGTGACGGCGTCGGAGGGCAGCGCGCGCAGCGCGACGCGGGCGCCGAGGTAGTCGGTGTCGTTGACGTCCTTGCCGAGCGTCGAGTTGCGGATGTAGCCGTCGTCCTGCTGCACCAGCAGGTTGCCGCGGATGAAGAGGTTGTCGGTGATCGGCGCGTTGCCCGAGAAGCGGCCTTCCACGCGGTTGTAGTTGCCGATGGTGGCGCTGACGGTGGCCTCGGGCTCGGCCGAGGGCTTCTTGGTCACGATCTTGATGGCGCCGCCGTTGGAGTTGCGGCCGTAGAGCGTGCCCTGCGGCCCGCGCAGCACCTCGATGCGCTCGATGTCGGCCAGCGAGAAGTTGTTCACCGCCTGGCGCGCGATGTAGACGTCGTCCAGGTAGAGGCCGACGCTGGTGTCCGCCGTGCCGAGGTTCTCGGTCGTGCCGACGCTGCGGATGAAGAACGTGGTGGCCGTCGACTGGCCCACGTTGTTGTTGCCGGTGAGGTTCGGCACGTTGAAGACGATCTGGCGGGTGTCCGTCATCTGACGGCGCTCGAGCATCTCCGGGGAGATCGCCGTGATCGCGACAGGCGCGGTCTGCAGGCTCTCCTCGCGGCGCTGTGCCGTGACCGTGACTTCCTCGAGCTGTGCCGAGGCTTCCTGGGCAAGCGCCGGCGTGGCCGCATAGAGCGAGCCCCCGATGATCGCGAGCCGAACCGCGGAATTAACCAGTGATCCACGCATGAGCAATATCCCCTTGTAGTGAGGGCCGTCCTCGGCTCAAGATTCCACCGACGCCGGCCCAAGTCAAGAAATCCGTATATCGGTATTAAAAATCCAGATATCTGGACTTTATCATACGACGCATGTCCGACCTCACGCTGTCGCTGCAAAGGCTATCGGCCCTGCTGGAACTGTTCGTCCGCGAGCAGCGCCCGCTGTCGAGCGCCGCGATCTGCGCCGCGCTCGATGCGCCGCGCTCCAGCGTCGCCGCGCTGCTCAAGGCGCTCGTGCAACTCGGCTGGCTCGCGCACGACCGCCGCGCCGCGACCTACCTGCCCACCGCCAAGTTCGCGATGCTCGGCGCGTGGGTGCTCGAGGGCACGCTGCTGTCGCGGCCACTGCTCGCGGCCGTGCAGGAACTGCAGATGGCGACGGGTGAGACGGTCAGCCTGAGCATGCCGGCCGACCTCGGCCTCGAGGTGACCCACGTCACCGGTCCGGACGTCGGCATCCGCCTGGTCATCAGCGTCGGGGTGCGTCTCGCGCTGTGGGGCACGGCGATCGGCACGGCCTACCTCACGACGCTCGCCGATCCGACGATCCGCTCGATGTACCGGCGCGCGGAGGCGGGCGGCGAGCCGCCGGCCGCATCGTTGCGCTCGGTGATGGCCGGGGTGCGCCGCGCTCGCGACCAAGGCGGAATCGCCTACGCCGAGAGCGCGGTCGTTCCCGACGTTGCTGCCGTGTCGTCGCCGCTGCCGGAGGGCATCGCGCACCGCACCCTCGTGGTGTCGGTCGGCGGGCCTGCCAGCCGCGTGCGCGCCAAGCGCGCATTCATCGAAGACGAACTGCGCGCCTGGCTGGGTCGGCTTGCCCGCACGCCCGCTGCATTTCGTACCTGACCTTCAATCGGAGTCGACCGAAGATGCCCGACGTTCCTGTGCTCGTCCCCGTCACCTACCGGCCGCTGACGATCGGCACCGCGATCCTTGCGGCCGCGTCGCGCGACCCGGGCAAGCTCGCGCTCGTCGACGGCGAGCGGCGGCACACCTATGCGACCCTGGTCGACCGCATGGCGCGGCTCGCACACGCGGCGTATTCGCGCCTCGGACTCGTGCACGGCGACCACGTCGCGATCGTCGGGCCCAACTCCAGCGAGTACCTCGAGACGCTGGCCGGGCTCTCGGAGTCGGGGATTGCCTGCGCGACCCTCAGTCACCGGCTGAACGCCACGGAACTCGGCGACATCTGCACCGACGCCTGCGCCAAGGTGCTGTTCGCGCACGAGAGTTGCCGCCCGCAGGTCGAGCAGGCACGCCTGCCGCAGGTGCGCGAGGTCGTCTGGTTCGGGGCGCCCTACGAGCGGTTGATCGCCGACGCCAGGCCCGAGTGGCCGAGTCGCGCCGGCGAGTGGGACGTGTTCTGCATCCCCTACACCTCGGGCACGACGGGGCGGCCCAAGGGCGTGCTGCTCTCGCATCGCTCCCGCGCCCTGGCCTTCGCCGCCATGGCTTCCGAGTACGGCTGCTTCGGTCCCGACGACAGCTTCCTGGCGATCGCGCCACTGGCGCACGGTGCCGGGGCGGCCTTCGCGCTGGCGCCGCTGTTCTTCGGCGGCACCTGCGAACTGCTGCCGCGGTTCGATCCCTCGGTCGTCGTGTCGAAGCTGGGCAGCGGCCGGTTCACGGGAGTATTCCTGGTGCCGACGCAGTTCCACGCGATGTTCGAGCTCGATGCCGCCTTCCTGCAGGCGAACCGTCGCACCGGGCTGAAGTCGATGATCTCCAACGCTTCGGCGCTGCCGCAGGCGATGAAGGAGAAGATCGTCGCGCTCTGGGGCGAGGGGATACTGCACGAGACCTACGGCTGCACCGAGGTCGGCCTCTCCACCAACCTGCGGCCGCCCGACCAGCTGCGCAAGCAGCAGTGCGTGGGCAAGCCGTTTGCGTTCACCTTCGTCCGCCTGCTCGACGACGACGGCAACGAGGTGCAGCGGGGAGAGGTCGGAGAGCTGTTCACGATCTCGCCCTACCTGTTCAACGGCTACTGGCAGGACGGGCAGCGCGTCGTGCCGCCGACGCGCGACGGCTGGTTCTCCGCGGGAGACATGGCCCGCCAGGACGACGAGGGCTACATCTACATCGTCGATCGCAAGAAGGACATGATCGTGTCGGGCGGCATCAACATCTACCCCCGGCAGATCGAGGAAGTGCTCTACCGGCACGCGTCGGTCGGCGAGGTCGCTGTGGTGGGCGTGCCCGACCCGAAGTGGGGCGAGCGGCTCAAGGCTTACGTCGTGCCCAGCGGCGGCGCGCGCCCGACCGCCGACGAGCTCGCGGCGCACTGCTCCGCGGAGCTGTCCGCGTACAAGGTGCCGCGCGAGT
>JBIIDW010000286.1:0-3989 GCA_044238215.1 Steroidobacteraceae bacterium | reverse complement strand
CGACTTCAAGCATCAGCGGGCGGCGGGATTCCCGATCGACGCCGCCGAGATGTTCTTCGACCAGGTGGATCACATCGCCCGCAACCTCGAGTCTGCTGGAGGCGAGATTGCCTTCGTGACGCACGTCGGTGACGTCTGGCAGCACGCGACGCAGGGAATCGATGCCGCCCATCTCGCCATGGGCCTGCGGGAAGACCCCGGGAACATCGTGGTCCGCTACTACGGGCCCGATCCTCGCGCCATCACGGTCGAGGCGCGCGCCGCCGGCGACGCCTTTCGCAAACTGGCGGACCGGGTGCCGTTCTCCGTCGTACCCGGGAATCACGACTACGACGGCTTCTGGGCCGACAGCCGTTTCGCCGGCGGGCGCGACCCGCGCGATCCGTCGCGGAAAGGCAGCCCGTACGGGATGCTTCATTACGGCGGTCTCGACAACTTCAACGCCGTCTTCGGCGAGCGTACACCGCTGTTCGCCGGCCGCCCCTGGCGCGTGGGCAGCTACAACGGCGGCGCCAACTCCGCCACCGTGTTCGAAGCATCGGGCTATCGCTTCCTGCACCTCGGCCTCGAATTCGCCCCGCATGACGACGTGCTGCAGTGGGCGGCGGAGATGATCCGTCGCCACCCGGGGCTGCCGACGCTCGTGACCACGCACGACCACCTCAATCCTAGCGGCGAACGCAAGCCGGTGTCCGTCGTGGACATGAAGGCCGTGCACGCCGAGCACAATAACCCTGAGGACGTCTGGCGGGAGTTCCTGTCGAGGCACCGCCAGATTTTCCTCGTGCTGTCCGGCCACCAGCATGGGCAGTCGCGTCGCGTCGATGCCGGGGCGGAGGGCGGCAAGGTGTGGCAGTTGCTGGCCGATTACCAGGACCGCAACCAGGCGCTGCGCCACGTCGTCGGTGACGGCAGGATGCCCGGCGGGCTCGCGCCTGCAGGACTCGGCGACGGCTGGATGCGCCTGCTGAACTTCGATTTCACAGGTCCGACCGCGCGCCTGCAGGTTCGCACCTACTCCACCCACTTCAAGGCGTTCGCCAGGGACCTTCCTCACTACGCCGACTGGTATCGCCCCCGCGAGAAGCCCGAGCTCAGCGACGCCCAGTTCCTCGCCGAGGACGAGTTCACGCTCGAGCTCGACGATTTCTTCAGCCGGTTCGGCACCCCGGTCGCTGCCCGCTAGACCGCCGTCTCACCACGCCAGCGTGAGCAGGGCGAGGGTGACGTAGCGGCCGGTCTTGGCCAGCGTCACCAGCAGCAGGAACCTCGGCAGCGGCTCGCGCAGCACACCGGCCGCCACGGTGAGAGGGTCGCCGATGATCGGCGCCCAGCTCAGCATCAGCGACCAGTGGCCCCAGCGCCGGTACCACTGCTGGGCCCGTTCGAGCGCGGCGGGCGAGGCGGGGAACCAGCGGCGGTCGCGGAAGCGCTCGATGCCGCGGCCGAGCGCCCAGTTCACGACCGAGCCAAGCACGTTGCCGACGCTGGCCACGGCCACCAGCGCCCAGACCGGCTGCTCGCCGGCCAGCAGCAGCGCGACGAGCGCGGCTTCCGACTGCAGCGGGAAGACGGTGGCGGCGGCGAAGGCGACGCCGAACAGGCCGGCGTAGACTGCAAGGGAGCCCACGGGCGGGACGCCTGCTGCGGATGATGTCGCCTGAAATGATAACGCTGCCGACGCTGCTGACGATCCTGTCGACGGCAGCCTTTCTGGTGCTGGAGCGCGTCGCGCCCGGGCGGGCGCTGCCGAACGTGCCGGGCTGGTACGCGCGGGCGCTGGCGCTGAACTTCGCGCAGCTCGGAATCACGCTGGCCACCGGCCAGCTCTGGCAGCGGGGGCTCGAGGGTGGTTCGCTGCTGCGGCTCGCCGACTGGGGGGCGCCCGCCGCCGAAGGATTCGTCGCCTGGTTCGTCGGCACCTTCGTGTTCTACTGGTGGCACCGGCTGCGGCATCGCGACGGTTTCTGGCAGGTGTTCCACCAGATCCACCACTCGCCCGCGCGGATCGAGACGCTCACCTCGTTCTACAAGCATCCGGTCGAGATCCTCGCCAACGCGATCCTCTCGGGGACGCTGCTCTACCTCGTGCTCGGGGTCTCGGTCGAGGCCACGTTCTGGTACAACTTCTTTGCGGCGACCGGCGAGTACTTCTACCACTCGAACCTGCGCACGCCGCCGTGGCTGCGCTACCTGGTGCAGACCCCGGAGCTGCACTCGATCCACCACCAGCACGGCGTGCACCGGGGCAACTACGGCGACATCCCGCTGTGGGACCGCCTGTTCGGCACCTATCGCGACGCGCTGGACTTCACCCCGCGCTGCGGCTTCGACGCGGGGCTCGAGCAGCGACTGCCCGAGATGCTGCGGTTCCGGGACCTGAGCGACGGGCGCTGATCGTTCAACCGGAGATACAGTAATGGCACTATTCGGCCGTTCTATCGCATCGATGATCCTCACAGCCGCGACGCTGGTGCCGCTGCAGGCCGCCGAACGTGTCGACGGCCCGGTCCGCGAGAACGGCTTCGTCGGCTACGTGCAGCCGCAGGCCGTGGCCGAGGCGCCCTTCGGGCGCTGGCCGGGGGTGCTCGTGAAGCGCCTGTCGGAGGATCCTGCGACCGGCCGGCTGGCCGTGCAGGCCCGGTTCCCGGCCGGCTGGCGCGGCGACATCCCCGCCACCGGGCCGCAGTCGGTCGAGATCGTCATGGTCGAGGGCAGCCTGGAGTTCGGAGCCGAGCGGCTCGGCAGGTACGACTTCGCCTTCGTGCCGCCGGGCATGGCGCCGCCGGCGCTGGCGTCGCCCGGCGGTGCTCGCGCGCTGCTGTTCTTCGATCCGCCGGCGCCGGATGCCGCCGCCGTCGGGCGCCAGCGCGAGCGCGGTGCCTACGTCTCCCGCTTCGACCCGGCGCGCTGGCAGCCGGCGTCGGTCGCGCGCAGCGCCGGCGCCACCGCGGACCTGCGCGTCATGCATCTCAAGAAGGACCCGTTCACCAGCGCCCGCACCTGGTACGTGCGCCTCGAGGGCGGCATGACGCTGCCCTGGGAAGTGCACTCGATGGTCGAGGAAGGCGTGCTGATGGAGGGCCGCTACGCGCTGGCCGAGTGCCTGCCCGGCCGCACCGTGCTCGGCGAGTACGCGGACGAGGGCTATTTCTGGCGACCCGGCGGTCAGCCCCACGGCGGTGCCGAATCCGGGCCGCCGGCGGGCGCGCCCGCGGCGATGTGGCTGCAGCGCTCGCCGATCGCCCTCGACGTGGTGTTCTACCAGGGCTGCAGCGGCGGCGCCGCACAGGGGCCGCTGCAGCCGTCACCGTGACGGACCTGATTCTGCGCGATTTCGCGAGATTGCGGCGTTGGTTACGCGGCCGGCGGCGCGCAGCATGGTGGCCTGTCCTGCAAGGGCGAGCCGCCATGGTGCGATCGGTGGATTTTCTCTACTCGCTGTACGATGCTCTGGTCAGCATCAACGTCCCGAACGACAAGGCGCGGGCCGTAGTCGATGCCATGGAGCGCGACATGGCGACCCATCTCGCCACCAAACCCGACCTCAGCCACCAGCGCCTCGCGCTGAAGGCCGACATCGACCAGGTTCGCGTCGGGCTGAAAGCCGACATCGACCAGGCACGCATCGGGCTGAAGGCCGACATCGACCAGGTTCGCGTCGGGCTGAAGGCCGACATCGACCAGGTTCGCGTCGAGCTGAAGTCCTACATCGATCAGCAGCGCGTGGCACTGAAGTCGGACATCGACCAGCAGCGTGTCGAACTGAGGGCCGAGATCGACGGGCTTCGCGTCGAGATGCACTCGGGGTTCGCGCTGCTGCGCAAGGACATGGACTCGTTGCGCGCCCGCCTGACCATCCAGTTCGGCTCGATGCTCGTGGTCATGACCGGGCTGGTGCTCGCCGTGCTGCGGCTGGGCTGACCCGCCCGATAAGCCGGGCGTATTGGGGCTTATCCCCATCGAAACCACGTCGGGGCGCCGGGCGG
>JBIIDW010000285.1:0-4001 GCA_044238215.1 Steroidobacteraceae bacterium | reverse complement strand
CCTGCGCGTGACCTCCGCATCCTTCAAGTCGGGCACGGGCTTCGTCTCGGGCGACGTCAGCATCGGCGTCGCCTCGGGCACCGCGACCGTGACGCGGCTCTCCGGCGGGGCCAACAAGAGCGGCAGCATCGTCGTCACGGTGACGATGGAGGACGCCGCGGGCAACGCCACGACGCAGGACGTCACGATCACCGTGAACGCAGTGAACGACGCTCCGGCGGGCGCCGACGCCACACTCACCGCCGTGCTGAACACGAGCAGGGTGCTGACGGCGGCCGACTTCGGCTTCAGCGACGCCAGCGATTCGCCGGCGAACGCGCTGCAGTCGGTGATCATCGGCGGCGCGGCGACCAACGGCGAGCTGCGCCTCAACGGCAGCAAGATCAGCGCCAGCACGGAGGTCTCGGCATCGGACATCGCGTCGGGCAAGCTGGTGTTCGTGCCCGACACGGGCGAGACGGGCACGCCTTACGCGACCTTCACGTTCCAGGTCCGCGACGACGGCGGCACCGCCAACGGCGGGGTCAACACGGACCCTACGCCGAACACCATCACGATCAACGTCGCCGCACCGTTCACGATCGACGATCCGGGCAGCGTGGAGCCGCTGGCCCAGGGTCCGCTCGCGCCGGATCCGGGCTCGGGCGGCGCCGGTCCCACCGCAGACGACCTCGTCGGCGGATCCGACGGCGGGTACCTGATGCTGAGTTCCGACGGGACCGGCCTGCTGCGCCTCGAACTGCGCGAACGGGCGGAGCAGGACTGGATCGCGCCGAGCACCACGCCCGGGCTGGGCGGGGCCGCGCTGCCGATCGCCCCGCTGCTCGATCTGTCGATCGCCACGGACCGGCTGCTCGGCGCGCCGCCGCTCGCCGGCGGCAGCTCGCTCAGCGAGTTGGGTTGACGCCGCCGCCGGGGCGAGCCCCGGTGAGCCGCTGCACCATCGCGAACAGGAAGGGCACGAGAAACACGCCGAGCAGCGTCGCCATGCTCATGCCGAACACCACGGCGGTGCCCAGCGACACGCGCGATGCCGCACCCGACCCGGACGCGAGTATCAGGGGCACGCAGCCCAGGATGAACGCGAACGACGTCATCAGGATCGGCCTGAAGCGCAGCCGGGCGGCCTCGATGGCCGCCTCGGGTGCCGCCATGCCCTGCTCGAACTTCATCTTGGCGAACTCGACGATCAGGATCGCGTTCTTGGCCGCGAGCCCGATCAGCAGCACGATGCCGACCTGCGTGTAGACGTTGTTCGTCAACCCGAACAGCCAGGTCCCGAGCAGCGCGCCCAGCAGCGCGAACGGCGTACCGAGCAGCACCGCGAACGGCAGCGACCAGCTCTCGTAGGTCGCCGCGAGCAGCAGGAACACGAACGCGATCGCGAGCGTGAAGACGATCGCGGCCTGGCCCTCGGTGCGCTTCTGCTGGAAGGCCTCGCCAGACCACTCGTAGCCCATGTCACGCGGCAACACCTCGGCGGCGACTTCCTCGAGCGCGGCCAGCGCCTGCCCCGAGCTGTAGCCGGGGGCCGCCTGGCCGGTGATCTCGGCCGCGCGGTAGAGGTTGAACCGCGTGATGTACTCGGGACCCTGCGTGCGGCCGACCCGCAGCATCGTCGCCATGGGCACCATGCTGCCGGACTCGCTGCGCACGAAGAACCGGCCGACGTCGCCCGGCTCGCGGCGATACGGTGCGTCGGCCTGGGCGTAGACCTTGTAGGTGCGGCCGAACAGCGCGAAGTCGTTGACGTACGCGCCGCCCAGCGACGCGGCCAGCGTGGTGAACACCGAGTCGATCGGCACGCCGAGCTTGCGCACCTGCTCGCGATCCACGTCGACGCTGACCTGCGGCACGCGCGCCGAGTACCCCGTGAAGAGGCCGGCGAGCTCCGGCCGCTGCGCCGCCGCCAGCAGGAAGGCCTGCGTCTGCTCGGCGAGTTTCTCCGGGGAGCCGCCGCCGCGGTCCTGCAGCTGCATCGAGAAGCCGCTGGAGACGCCGAGGCCCGAGATGGGCGGCAGTCCGAAGGCGAAGGCGCGTGCTTCCGGGATTGCGGCGAGTTCCGCGTTGATGCGCCGGAGGATCGCCCGCAGCCCGGTTTCCGGCGTCGTGCGTTCCTCCCAGTCCTTCAGGCTCACGAACACCGCGCCGGTGTTCGAGGCGGCCGCACCCGTGAGGGCGCTGTAGCCGCCGATGACCGTGAAATGGCGCACCGTCGGCTCGCCCTGCAGGATGCCCTCGATGCGCCGCATCACGGCATCCGTTCGCTCCAGCGAGGCCGCGTCGGGGAGCTGCACGTTGACGATGAGCACGCCCTTGTCCTCGGCGGGCAGGAAGCCCCCGGGCAGCAGCCGGAACAGCCCGCCCGCGCCCGCCGCGGCCGCGGCGATCACCGCCAGCGCCAGCACGCCACGTCGCACGAACAGGCGTACGCCAACGGTGTAGCCATCGGTGACGCGGTCGAACCCGCGGTTGAAGGCGCCGAAGAACCGCGCCAGCGGCCCCTTCGAGCCGTTAGAGGGCTTCAGCAGCATCGCGGCGAGCGCGGGCGACAGCGTCAGCGCATTGAAGGCCGAGATGAGCACCGCGATGGCGATGGTGAGCGCGAACTGCTTGTAGAGTTCCCCGGTCAGGCCGCCCATGAGCCCGACGGGCACGAACACGGCGCACAGGATCAGCGCGATGGCGACGACGGGACCCGACACCTCCTGCATCGCCTTGCGGGTGGCGGCGACGCGGTCCAGCCCGTGCTCCATGTGGTGCATCACGGCCTCGACCACGACGATGGCGTCGTCGACGACGATGCCGATCGCCAGCACGAGGCCGAACATGGTCAGCACGTTGACCGAGAAGCCCAGCGCGGGGAACAGCATGAAGGTGCCGATCAGCGACACCGGCACGGTGAGCAGTGGAATGAGCGTGGCGCGCCAGTTTTGCAGGAACAGGAAGACCACCAGCACCACGAGGACGATCGCCTCGACCAGGGTGTGCAGGATCTCCTCGATCGAGGCGGTGATCGGCGGCGTCGTGTCATACGCGACGGCGTAGTCGACGCCCTCCGGGAAACCCTTCTTGAGTTCCTCGAGCCGGGCGAGCACGCCCTGCGCCGACGCCAGCGCGTCGCCACCGGGCATCTGGTACACCGCCAGCACACCCGTCGGACCGCCGTCGAGGCGCGTGATCATGTTGTAGAACTGCGAACCGAGTTCGACGCGGCCGACGTCGCGGATGCGCACGGCGCCTCCCGTCGGGTCCTCGCGGACGATGATGTCCTCGAACTGCTTCGGCTCCGAGAAACGGCGGGGAGCGCGCACGCTGTACTGGTACTCGACGCCGGCCGCCTGCGGCGGCGCGCCGATCTGCCCGGCCGGAATGAGGATGTTCTGCTCGCGGATCGCGCGCGTGACGTCGGACACCGTCAGGGCACGCTGGCCGAGGCGGTCCGGGTCGAGCCAGACGCGCATCGAGTAATCGTTCGCGCCCAGCAGGTCGACCTGCCCGATGCCGGGCACGCGCAGGAGCTGGTCGCGGACGTTCAGGCTCGCGTAGTTCGCGAGGAAGGTCTGATCGTAACGGCCGCCGGGCGAGAAGATCGTGACCAGCATCAGGATGTTGGTCTGCGCCTTCTTGACGGTCACGCCCTGGCGCGTGACCTCCTCGGGCAGCTTGCTCTCCGCCTGGGCCACGCGGTTCTGCACCAGCGTGTTGACGGTGTCGAGATCGGTTCCGGTCTCGAAGTACACGGAGATCGACAGGCGGCCGTCGTTGGACGCCTTCGACTGCATGTACAGCATGTTCTCGACGCCGTTGATCGCCTGCTCGAGCGGCACGGCAACCGTTTCCTCGACCACCTCCGCACTGGCGCCGGGATAGAGCGCCTGCACCTGGATCTGCGGCGGCGTGACGTTCGGGTACTCCTCGATCGCGAGCCCGCGCAGCGTGATGAGGCCCATCATCACGAACAGGATGGACAGCACGATCGCCAGCGTCGGCCGGCGGAT
>JBIIDW010000006.1:0-14065 GCA_044238215.1 Steroidobacteraceae bacterium | reverse complement strand
CACGGGTGCACCGTCCGCCGGGCCCGTCTCCACGACGTTGAGCGGAACGCCGTCGGCCGAAGTTACCGTGTGGAACCGGAGCGCGGCGGCAGCAGGCGCATCGGCGGCCGCGGCCGAGCCTGGCGCGACCACGGCGGCGAGCGCGAGCGCCAGCGCGGGCGCGAGGAAGACGCGTCGCCGCGTCCGTGCATGGTGTCGGTACATGCGACTGAGCATACGTGCGGGGTCGACGGCGACGATTTCACCGGTTGAAATCGTCGCCATGGCGGCGTGGCCGCACCCTGCAGCGCCGCCGAAGATCGGCAGGGAGGTCGCTAGCGATGGCATACAGGACGTACGAACTCGCCGGCCCGTTCCGGATCGACCGCGTGGTCGAGTTCGAGGGGCCGTTCCGCGCGGCCACGCACCTGTTCCCGCCCGCCACGGCCGGGGAGGTGCTCGCCACGGCAACCTCGCGCGACCCGCGCTTCTTCGATCGCCCGCGCGAACTGCTGGTCATGGCGTTCCACGCCCTGCTCGTGCGCACCCCAACCCACACGATCGTCGTCGACACCTGCCTCGGGAACGACAAGCCGCGGCCCAACGTGCCCGAGTGGAACCAGCGCAGCGGCGCGTTCCTCCAGGACCTCGCTGCGCTTGGCGTGCGTCCCGAGGATGTCGACGTGGTCCTGTGCACGCACCTGCACGCCGATCACGTCGGCTGGAACACCCGGTTGGTGGACGGGCGCTGGGTGCCGACCTTCCCGCGCGCTCGGCACCTGTTCGCGCGCCGCGAGATCGACCACCTGCGTGCGCGCGTCGAGGCCGAGGGGCCGCAGGTGCACCACGGCATCTGGCAGGACAGCGTCTCGCCGGTGCTCGATGCGGGCCTCGCCGAGTTCGTCGATGACGGCGTCCACGAGGTCGTGCCGGGCGTCAGCCTGCACCCGGCGCCGGGCCACACGCCGGGCGGCGTGATGGTGCGCCTCGACGACGGGCGCCGCGTCGCCTGGCTGATCGGCGACGTCATCCATCACCCCATCCAGGTCGAGCGCCCGGACTGGTACTCGCGTTTCTGCGAGGACCCGGCGGGATCCTGCGCCAGCCGCGGGCGCCTGCTCGAACTCGTGACCGACACGCCCGCCCGGCTGATCCCCGCGCACTTCCCGGCGCCCACCAGCGTGCGCATCGTGCGCGACGCGGGTGGCTATCGCGTCGACACCGACTGAGACGGCCGCTGGCCGGAGGCTCCGCATGCACGATCAAGATCCCACCCGACCCGACGCGCTGCTCGAGGCGCTCGGCCGTCGCAGCCTCCTTGCCGGGGCGGGCGGCCTGCTGCTCGGTGCCGCGGCCTGGCCGGGACTCGCCGCGGCCGCCCCGGCCGCGGCCGCTGTGCCGGGCGGCACGACGCCCGCCGGTACGACGCCCGGCGCGCCGGCCGACCCGGTGGCGGCGGGGCAGCAGGATCCGTGGATGCGGGATCCGCAGCGCCGCTACGAGAACTTCCTGCGCGTCACCGGCGATCTGTCCGGCCGCGTGTCGCCGCAGTGGTGGCGTGGCGTCTACATCGGCATCGTGCCGGGCAGCCAGCCGCGCGTTCTGTTCCGCCTGCATGGCTGCGAGATGAAGCGCCTGTTCCGGCGCAGCGCCACCGAGTGCGAGCTGCAGTACCGGCTGTTCACCTCGTTCGACGATCCGGTCACGGGCGAACCTCTCGCCGGCAAGCGCTGGCTCAACCCGTACACGAACCAGGAAGTGGTCGTCGAGCCGAACATCGGCACGGCCGACACCGTGGTCCGCCTGACCGACCGCGGCGTCGTCGAGACCGCGCGCGCCGGCGGCTTCGATGGGCTGGTCCACCTCCACTGGGCCGCGCAGGATTCCACGGTGATGATGTCCGGCAACAAGGACCGCCCGCCGAGCACGCCCGCGCCGACCGGCGAGTACGCGAGCCACTGGATCGATCGCGCCGCCGCGGCGGATTTCGGCGCGCCGCGGCTGGAGATGAGCTTCTGCTCCACGTTCATGTGGGGCTTCCGCAAGTTCCTCGGCATGCCGCCCGGCAGCGGCGTGACCGTCTGGCACGCCGCGGGGATCAAGGCCCGCTCGGTCGACGAGCTGCCCGAGGCCTACCTGCGCGAGCTGTGGCGACACCGCCCCGAGCTGCGCGAGTGGATCAGGGCGGGGGGCTGACCGCGATGCCTTCATTGATCGTCTGGCCGCGCAACTGGACGCCGCGCCGTGCGCCCGACCTCGCCGCGGCGATCGACTCGCTGGTCGCGACGCACCGGCGCCGCGAGTGGTCCGACGCCGCGCCTGCGCTACTGCTCCTGCCGGCCTGCGTCGATGCACCGTTCGGCACGCTCGAGGAGGCGGCCGCAGCGCTGCGCGAGCCTGCTCGCCGCCACCGGCTGTTCGTCGCCGGCGCCGTGCGTGTCGCCGCGGGTCCTGGTGCCGGCTTCGCGACCGTCGGCTTCCTGGTGGGCGACGACGGCGAGCTGCGCATCGCGGCGCCGAAGCGCAGCCCCGATCTCGTCGAGGGCGTCGCCGAGGGCGCGACGCTGCAGTCCGCCACCGGTCCGGTCGTCATCTGCGCCACGCCGATCGGCCAGGTCGCGGTGCTGCCGGGCGAGGACGTGCTGTTTCCGCAGCTCGTCCGTGCAGCCACGTTCGCAGGTGCCGAGGTCGTACTCAATCCCGCGGTCGAGGTCGGCGACGAGCTCGCCGAATCGCGCCGCGTCGCGCGCCGCGCGCGCGCATGGGAGAACACCGGCTGCCTCGCCTCGGCCTGCGCCGCCGGTCCGGGGGCCGGCGAGGCGCGCATCGCCTCGGCGCTGGTGGTCGACTGGAACGGCGTCGAGCAGGCGGGCCCCGCGGGCGACGAGCCGCTGTTCGTGGACCTCGACCCGGATCGCCTGCGCCGGCGGCGCGATTCGATCTTCGCGGTGCAGCCGCTGCACCTGCGCGCGCGGCTCTACGCCGACGGCTACCGGCGCCTGATCGCGCGTGCCGGTGCACCGGCGTCGCCGCCGCGCAGCCGCGCGCAGTGGCAGGCCGAGGCGCAGCGCCGGCTCGCCGCGCAGCCCGCGCCGCCGCGTCCCGCGGGTTTCGTCGAGCAGTACGACGTGATCCTGGGGCAGACCGTCACGCGCATCATCCAGCGCGAGTCCGACGTGGTCGCGCAGCGCCTCTCCAACATCCGCGCGGCGCTCAAGCTCGCCGGCCGGCTCGCCGGCAACCCGGGCAGCAAGCTGGTGGTGTTCGGCGAGTTCTTCATGCACGGCCAGGGTGGGCACGGCTACCGTTCGCCGATCACGCTGCAGCGCCTCGCGATCCGCTATCCGGGCCCCGAACTCGAGCTGCTGCAGGACTTCGCGCTGCGCCACAAGACGTTCGTCGCCGGGTCGTCGTTCGAGATCGACGACCGCTTTCCCGGCCACGTCTTCAACTCCGCGTTCATCCTCGACGACTCCGGCGAACTGATCCACCGCTATCGCAAGATCCAGTGCGCCGACGTCTGGGGCTCGCTGCCCGACACCACGCCATCGAGTGTCTACCAGCGCTACCTCGACACCTACGGCTACGATTTCCTGTTCCCGGTGGCGAACACGCGGATCGGCCGGCTCGGGACGATGGTGTGCTTCGACCAGGCCCACCCTGAGGTCGCGGGGATGCTCGCGCGCATGGGCGCCGAGGTGATCATCCACCCCTCGTCGGAAGGGCATGGATCCGGCCGCCACGGCTGGGACGCCGCGCGCCGCGCGCGCGCCTTCGAGAACACCGCCTACGTGCTGTCGGCGCTGCCGGGCGGAGAGTACTTCGATCCGGACTCCGACGATCTGCCGACGGCGCAGATGCGCGGCCACAGCAAGATCGTCGGCTTCGACGGCGCGATCCTGGGAGAGGCGGATTCCGCCGGTCCCTGCGTGCTGACCGGCACGATCGACCTGCGCGCACTGCAGCGCGCGCGGGCCAACCCGCGCGTGCATCTGGCGCTGTGGGACGATCCGGCCGCTTACGTCGCCGCCTACGAGTCCGGCGTGGGCCTGCCCAACGACCTGTGGGGCACGGACCCGCTCGACAACCCGTATCGCGGCTTCGGACCGCTGAAGCGCGTGCTGGCCGATTACTACGCGCGCGGTATCTTCGTGGCCCCCGAGGGGCGCGCGCAGGGCGGCGCGGCGCCGCTGCCGGGGCGGCTCGCCGCCGCGGCGGCCCCGGCCGCGGGCGCGGCGCCCGGGGCGACTCGTCTTGCCGATCAGGGGAGGATCGATGGCGAACACATCCAGGTCTGACGCGGCGGATCGCCGGCGCCGGGCAGGCGTCGGCGGACACGGTGGCCTGACGCGCCGTGCGCTGCTGCAATCGGCGGCGGTGCTCGCCGCAGGCGCGGCGCTGCCGCGCGCCGCGCGCGCCGCTGCCGGGCTCGACGTCATCGTCATCGGTGCGGGTCTCTCGGGCCTCAACGCCGCGCTGCTGCTCGAGGAGCAGGGGCTGCGCGTTCGGGTGCTCGAGGGCCGGGGTCGCGTCGGTGGCCGCATCGAGAGCCTGCGCAGCGTCGAGGGCGCGCCCGAGATGGGTGGCGACAGCATCCTCGGCGGCTACGGCCGCATGCAGGCGATGGCCCGGCGGCTCGGCGTCAAACTCGTCGACCACGAGGGGCGCCGCGACCTGTCTCCCGAGGCTCACCTCGATCCGCGCACCGTCGAGCTGGCGCTCGGCGGCAAGGTGATCCGCCGCGCCGACTGGCCGACTCACCCGCTCAACGTGATGCCGGACGGCGCGCGCGACCGGTTCCCCGGCCGCGGCTTCTTCCAGGGCGTGATCGGGCGCCACAACCCGCTCGCGAGCTTCGAGGACTGGTGGAAACCGCAGAGCCGCGCGCTCGATGTGTCGGTCCACGAGTTCTTCAAGGGGCTCGGCTGGAGCGATGCGGCGATCGACCTGAATTACAACACCAACGTGCAGTACGGCACGTCCGCGCACGACGTCTCGGCGCTGATGTGGTTCTACGTCCAGGCCTGGTTCAAGCTGCAGGGCGAGCGCGAGCGCGTCGCCTACAAGGCGCCGGGCGGCAACCAGTCGATCCCGGAGGCAATGGCGGCGGCGCTGCGCGGCGATGTCGTCACCGGTGCCGAGGTGGTCGCACTGCGCAGCACCGGTGGCGGTATCGAGGTCACCTGTGCCGACGGCACCACGCACCGCGCGCGGCGCGTGGTCTGCTCGATGCCCGTGCCCACGCTGCGCTGGCTCGCGTTCGATCCCGTGCTGCCGCCGGCCAAGCTGCGCGCGATCCGCACGGTGCCCGTGATGCGCATCGCCAAGGTCGTGCTGGTGCCCAAGCGCCCGTTCTGGCGCGAGGACGGCCTGTCGCCGGCGATGTGGACCGACGGCCTCGCCGGCGAGGTGCGTGCGCTGCGCGAGGGCGAGGGGCACGACGAGGTCACCTGCCTGATGGCCTGGGCCCGTGGATTCCTCGCCGACCGGCTCGACGCAATGGGTCCGCAGGCCGCGTGCGAGCGCGTGCTGCGCGACTATGAGGCGCTGCGCCCGGCCGCGCGCGGGCAGCTCGAGATCGCCGGCTTCAAGTCCTGGCAGTCCGACCGTTTTTCCGGCGGCGACTGGGCCTGCTGGGCGCCCGGCCAGGTCGTCGATGCGGTGCCCGCGCTGAAAGCGCCCGCCGGCCAGGTGCACTTCTGCGGCGAGCACACGGCGCTGTCGAACCGCGGCATGGAAGGCGCGATGGAGTCCGGCGAGCGCGCCGCGCTCGAGCTGCTCGAGGCGCTGTGAGCGTGGCTACCGCGACCCGCGACGACGTCATCGTGATCGGCGCCGGGTTTTCCGGCCTCTACGCCGCGTGGCTGCTGGCGCGCGAGGGCGTGCGCGTCACGGTGCTCGAGGCCCGTCCGCGCGTCGGTGGCCGCATCGAGAGCGCGCGCGACGTGCCGGGCAGTCCCGAGATGGGCGGCGACAGCATCCTCGCCGGCTACGGGCGGCTCAAGAGCGCGGCTGCGGCCGTGGGTGTCACGCTGGTCGACAACGAGCCGCGGCGCTCCCGCTCGCGCCCGGAGCTGGCGCTCGGCGGCAAGGTGATCCGCCGCGCCGACTGGCCGACCCACCCGCTGAACCACATGCCGGAGGGTGACCGCGACAAGCTGCCTGGACGCGCGTATTTCGAGTCGGTCGTGGCGAAGCACCTGCCGGCCGGCATGGACCCCACCTGGTATTCGCCGGCCAACGCGCGCCACGAGCAGTCCACGTACGACTTCCTGAAGCGCATCGGCTGGAGCGATGCAGCGATCGAGCTCAACTACGAGACCAACATCCCGCGCGGCACGAGCGCCCACTCGACGTCGATGCTGATGTGGTACTTCCTGACCGGCTGGTTCCGCAGCCAGGGCGACCTCGGCAACGAGGCCCTGCGCGCCGTCGGCGGCAACCAGTCGATCGCCGAGGCGCTCGCCGCCGCGCTGCCGCGGCCGCCGCTGCTGGGTGCCCCGGTGGTCGGCCTGCGGCGCGACGATGCCGGGGTCGCGGTGACCTGCGACGACGGCAGCGTGCACCGCGCGACGCGCGCGATCTGCTCGCTGCCCCTGCCGCCGCTGCGGCACGTCCGCTTCGATCCGCCGCTGGACCGGCGCAAGTCGGAGGCCATCCGCGTCGTGCCCTCGATGATGATCACCAAGATGGTGTTCGTGCCGAAGCGGCCGTTCTGGGAGCAGGACGGGCTCGACCCGGGCATGTGGACCGACGGCCCCGCCGGCATCGTGCGGCCGCTGCGCCAGGGCGACGACGAGGGGCAGGTCACGGCGCTGATGACGTGGGTTCGCGGCTACGCGGCGCAGCAACTGGACCTGCTCGGGTCGCGCGCAGCGCAGGAGCGGGTGATGCGCGAGATCGCGCGGCTGCGGCCGGCCTCCGCCGGGCTGCTGGAGCCCGTTGCCTACAAGTCCTGGCAGGCCGATCCCTGGGCGGGTGGCACCTGGTCGGTGTGGGCGCCGGGGCAGCCGCAGGCCTTCCTGCCCGCGCTGGCGGAAGCCGAGGGCCGGCTGCACTTCTGCGGCGAGCACACGGCGCTTTCCAATCGCGGCATGGAGGGCGCGATGGAGTCCGGCGAGCGCGCCGCGCTCGAGGTGCTGTCGGCGTCGTGAGCACCATCGATCGACGCCGGCTGATCCAGGGCCTCGCGGCCTCGGCCGGCATCGCGGCGGGTGCAGGCGCGTGGGCGCTGCGGCTGCCCGACGCGGATGCGGCGGGCCGCTTCGGCGCCTACCTGAGCATCGCGGCCGACGGCGCGACCACGATCGTGGTGCCGTCGGCCGAACTCGGCCAGGGTGTGTACACCACCTTGCCGATGCTGGTGGCCGAGGAACTCGATGCCGACTGGTCGCGCACCGAGGTCAGGCTCGCATGGGCGGATCCCGCTTTCGGCAACCCGGCGCGCCGTGGCGTGCAGGTCACTGGCGGTTCCGACTCGATCCCGGGCTACCACGCGCTGCTGCGCCGCCTCGGCGCGAGCGCGCGCGCCGCGCTCGTGCGCGTGGCGGCCTCCGACTGGAGCGTGGCACCTGCCGCGTGCAGCACGGTGAAGGGCGAGGTGCGGCACGTCGCGAGCGGTCGCCGCGTGGGCTATGGCGTGCTGGCCGAGCGTGCCGCGCGCCTCGAGCCGGAGCAGGCGCCGGCGCTGAAGTCGTCCGGGGATTTCACGCTGCTCGGGCGCTCGCCCGGGCGCAAGGACACGCCGGCCAAGTGTGACGGCAGCGCGCAGTTCGGCGCCGACCTGCGCCTCCCCGGAATGCTGTTCGGCGCAGTGGTCCTCGCGCCGGTCCCCGGCAGCCGCCTCGCGGGCTTCGACCGCGCGGCGGCGCTGCGGCGTCGCGGCGTGCACGCCGTGGTGGAGATCGACGGCGGTCTCGGCGCGGTCGCCGAGTCCACCTGGGTGGCGGAGCGCGCGCTGCGCGATGCGGCGCCGCGCTTCGAGCCGCCGCCGGGCGCCCTGGGGTCGTCGGCCGAGGTGGCCGCGGCGCTGCGCGACGCACTCGGCACCCCGGGGCGCGTCTCCGCGGATATGGCCGACGACGTGGCGCCCGCGCTGCGCGAGGCCGCGCGTTCGCTGGACGTGGTCTACGAAGTGCCGCTGCTGGCCCACGCCTGCATGGAACCCATGTCCGCCACCGCGTGGATCACCGGCGCCGGGGAGTGCCGCGTCTGGGCACCCAGCCAGCGACAGGGCGCGGCGCGCGACGCGGCGGCACGCGCAGCCGGCCTGCCGCCCGAGCGCGTGACGCTGCAGGGCACCTTCTGTGGCGGCGGCTTCGGCAGGCGCTGGGAGGTCGACTTCGTGCGCCACGCGGTGCAGCTCGCGATGGCCGTACGCGGGCGACCGGTGGCGATGACCTGGAGCCGCGAGGCCGATCTGCGCGGCGACTACTTCCGTGCTCCCTACGCCTGCCGCGTGCGTGCCGCGCTGGACGGGCAGGGCGACATCGCCGCGCTGCACGCGACCGTCGCCGGTCCGTCGCTGCTCGCCTTTCAGGGGCGCCCCATCCCGGGTCCCGACCCGTCGGCGATCGGCAACGTGATCGTGCCGCAGTATGCCGTGCAGCGCCGGCGCGTCGAGTTCGTCGAGCGCCCGGTAGCGCAGCGCATCGGCTTCTGGCGCGCCGTGTCGCTGTCGCAGAACGGCTTCTTCGGCGAGAGTGCGATCGACGAGCTCGCCCGTCTCGCGGGCGCGGACGGTCTCGCGTTCCGTCGCCGGCTGCTCGCTGCGGACGCGCGCGCGCTCGCGGTGCTGGGGCGCGTGGCGCGCGAGTCCGGCTGGGACGCGCCGCGGCCGCGCGGCACCGGCCTTGGACTGGCGTTCTCGACCGGCTTCGGCAGCGTTCACGCCCAGGTCGCCCGCGTCCGGGTCGAAGGTCGCGTCGTGACCGTCGAGCGCGTCACCTGCGTGCACGACTGCGGATTCGCGTTCGACCCCGACACGGTCGTCGCGCAGATGGAAGGCGGAATCCTGTTCGGTCTTTCGGCGCTGGTACAGTCGGTGGAGATCGTCGACGGCGCGCCGCAGCCGGCGAACCTCGACGCCTTCCCCGTGCTGCGCTGCGCGCAGGCGCCGCGGATCGACGTGCACCTCATCGACAGCGGCGTCGCGCCCGGGGGCGTCGGCGAAGCCGCGACCGCCGCGATTCTGCCAGCCGTGGCCAACGCGATTTTCGACGCCACGGGCCGGCGTATCCGTCGCCTGCCGATCGCGCTCGAGGGCCTCGAACTCGCCTGAGACGGCGCTGCTCAGCGCGCGCGCCGCCCCGGGCGGGTGGCCTCGCGCGCGGCGAACGCGTCCTCGAAGCGCTGGCCGATGGCCTTGGCCGTGGCGCGCAGGCGCGGGATGATCTCGCCGATCAGCCGCCCTTCGCGGATCGCGCCTTCGGTGTAGCGCAGGCTGAGCGTGGCGAGCAGCCGCTGGTTCGCGAACACCGGCACGGCGACTGCGCGCCAGGGGCGGACGCGGCCGGGCCGGCTCGAGGTCGCATAGCCGATGTCGCGCACCGCCCTCAGCTCCCGCAGCACGGCCTGCGGTCGCCGCGCCGCGGCATCGCGCGGGTCGTCCGACAGCGCCAGCAGGTTCAGCAGCGTGTCGCGCTGCTCCTCCGGGCAGAACGCCAGGAACACCCTGCCCGAGGCCGTGTCGAGCATGCCCACGCGGCGGCCCGGCATCACGGGGCGGATGGCCAGTGGGCTGCGCGCGTCGGTGGTCTCGTGCACGACCATCGTCGTGCCGACGACCGAGGCGATCGCCACCGGCCAAAGCAGTTCGTCGCCCAGCTTCGCGAGGATCGGGCGCGCGCAGTCGGCGATCGATGCGCCCTCGTCGAAGCCGATGCTCAGTCCGCGCACGCGCTCGGCGGGGCGGTAGAGCTTGGTTGTCTGGTTCTTCGAGATGTAGCCCTCGGCGAGCAGCGTCTGCAGCAGCCGGTACACCGTGGGCGGCGAGAGGTCCAGCTCGCGCGCGAGCTCGAGATTGCTCGCCTGGCCGAGCGAGTTCAGCAGCTCCAGCACGCGCAGCAGCCGCAGTCCGGTCCGATGGAGCTTGAATCCCACGGCCCGATGTTATCCCGCACCGAGGCTGAAGCGCCGCCGGTGCGTCGTCGCGACCAGCAGCAGCGACAGCAGCCCGGCCGTGACGAAGGCGGCTTCCGTGCCGTGGTGGCGTGCCAGCCATCCCCAGGCCGGCCCGCCCGCGGCCATGCAGCCCATTCCCACCGCGTACACGGTGGACAGGCCGCGCCCGCGCGACTCGCCGGGCAACTGCAGCTGGGCGGCGGTCATGAAGGCGTTCGACAGCGCGAGCCACCCCGCCCCGCAGCCCAGCAGCGCTGCCGCCGCAAGCACGCCGCCGGCGGCGCCGCCGGCAGCCACCGCGGCCCCCAGCAGCAGCAGGCCGGCCGCGTGGCCGCACTGGGCGATCCGGGCGCGCACCTCGATCGAGGCGTCGGAGCGCGGCCGGCCCAGGGCGAGCAGCCCGGTCACCGCGCCCGCGCCGTAGAGCGCGAGCATCAGTCCGTAGGTCGTTCCGTCGTGGAAGACGACGGGGAGCAGGGCAGGTACCGCAGCGGCGCAGGCGAGGAAGCCGCCGAAGCGGAGCAGCAGGTTGCGTCGCCAGCCGCCCGCGGCCAGCTGCCGGCGCTGGTCGCGGGCGTCGTCGATGAACTGCCGCAGCGTCAGCCGCATCCCGGGCCGGTGCCGATCCGGCCGGATCGTCGCCAGCACGCCGCCCGCGACGAACAGGCCGAGTCCCGCGAACGCCAGCGCTGCCGTGACGCCGCCCGCGCCGAGCAGCACCCCGGCGAGCGCGGGGCCGACGATGCGCGAGGCGTTCTGTCCGAGCGCGTTCAGCGCCACCGCCGCGCCCAGCGCCGGCCGGTCGACGGTGTCGACGACCAGCGAGCCGATCACGGGCATCCGCAGCGCCTGCGTCAGCGCGATCGCGGGCGCGAACAGCAACAGCAGGCCCGGCGAGAGCCGCCCGGTCGCCGCGAGCGCGCACACCAGGCCCACGATCATGACGATCCAGGCGTGGCTGGCCAGCAGCAGCCGGCGCCGGTCGACGATGTCGGCCAGCACGCCCGCGGGCATCACGGCGGCCATCACGGTGAACTGCATCGCGGCCGTGACCAGCGAGACGCGCAGCGGGTCCGCGTCGCTGAGCACCCGCATCTGCCATGCGAGGGTGGCCTCGATCATCCAGTAGCAGCTCATCGAGGTCGCCCCGCCGAGCCAGAAGCGGCGAAAGCGGCCGTCGCGCAACGGGACCCAGGGCCCGTCGTCGGGGGTCGGGACCGGGTCGCCGGGTTCAGGGGCGATTGCGCTCATGCGATCGACATTGTCGGCGCTCACCGCGGGCGCATCGCAGCGCCTGCGGCGGCGTTCGGCGCGGATTTCGGCAGATGAAATCGTGTGAGTCGCTGCGGGAGGCCGGGCGCGCGGCGGGTATAGGCTCGGCGCATTCGCTGCTGGATCGAATTCTTCAGGAGGGGAGAATGAGGAACCGCATACCGGCGCTGCTCTGCGCCTTCACCGGCATCGTTCCGCTGATGGGAGCGCCTGCGTCCGCGCAGTCGCCCGCCGGCGCCCGCGACGGCCTCGAGGAGATCACGGTCACGGCACGCCGCCGCGAGGAATCGCTGCAGGAAGTCCCGCTGTCGATCACCGCTTTCGGTTCCGAGCAGATCGAGCGCGCGGGCATCGCCAGCTTCGCCGACGTCGCGAAGCTCACGCCCAGCCTGGTGTTCGATCAGGACTTCGGTGCGAACGACACGCGCCCGTCGATCCGCGGCCTGCCCGCCACCCGCGGACGGCCGCCCGTCGGCATCCTGATCGACGGCATCGACGTCTCGTCCGAGGCGATCGCCACCGCCGGCGGCGGCAACCTGCTGAACCTGCGTCTGCTCGACCTCGAGCGCATCGAGGTGGTGAAGGGCCCGCAGAGCGCTCTTTACGGCCGCGTCGCGTTCGGCGGCGCCGTCAACTACGTGACCGCGCGCGCCACTGACGAGACCTCGGGGCGCGTCAGCGCCATGGTCGGCTCGGGCGACAGCTACGAGCTCGCCGGCTCGATCGGCGGGGCGCTCGGCGGCGGCGGGCTGCGCGCCCGGCTCTACGGCGGCTACTCGAGCGCCGACGGCTTTCATCGCAACGTCGTGTCCGGCGAGAACCTCGGCGGGCACGAGGCCGCGCAGGTGTCGCTGGCTTTCGACTACGACGCCGGGGAGCGCTTCTCGCTGCGTGGATTCTTCGCCTACGGCGACCAGGAAGCCGAGCAGCAGCCCTATTACCAGTACTCCACGATCGACAACTCCTCGCAGCTGCTGCCGCTGCCCGCCAACGTCGCCGGGCAGATGACCGGCAACCTGACGCTGCCGGCCGCGATCCGCTCGCTGCAGCCCGGGCCCTTCAAGCCGCGCAACGACGTGCAGGTCAGCGTCGATCCGCGCGACAACGCGGACTATGCCGGATCCACGCTGAAGTCCACCTTCGCCACCGTACAGGGCAGCTGGAAGTTCGGCGCGGCCCGCCTCGACGCGACGCTCGGCTTCCTCGACGCCGAGTCCTCCAACATCCAGGACATCGAGGGCTACGGCCGCGCCGTGCAGCAGGTGAGCCTGCCCGCGCCGGGCGGCGTCGCCGAGCCGCTCGGCTCCGCGTTCGAGTTCAACACCTTGGACGAGGTACGCCAGCTGACGCAGGAACTGCGCCTCAGCAACCTCGACGACGCGAAGACGCGCTGGGCGCTCGGCGTGCTGCACTGGAGCGAGGATGCGCGCCAGGTCAACCGGTCGCTTGCCACGATCCTGTCGGCTCCAGGCGCCTCGGCCGCGCTGAACCAGCGCCTTGCCAACTCGAACATCATCCCGTCGCTGAACGGCCGCGACACCGAGCACACCTCCGTGTACGGCCTCATCGAGCGCAACTTCACCGATCGGCTGTCGGCGGGTCTCGAGGCGCGTTACTACTGGGAGGACTTCGAATACGACTTCCCGACCAGCGTGCTGATCCTCGGCGCCGGCACGACGCCGATCGCGATCACCACCCGGCCGACGCAGGTGAAGGACATCAAGCTCGACGCGAAGTACTTCGCGCCGAAGCTCACCGTCCAGTTCAAGGCCAGCGACGACGCGCTGTTCTACGCCAGCGCCGGCAAGGGCGTGAAGCCGGCCGGCATCTCCACCGTGGGCAGCTTCAACAGCATCGCCGACAACAGCTACCGGGCGGAGACGCTCTGGAACTACGAGATCGGCGCCAAGACCTCGTGGCTCGACAACCGGGCCGTGGTCAACGGTGCGCTGTTCTTCATGGACTACAAGGACAAGCAGGTCTCGGCGCTGGTCGTCGACCCGACGCAACCCACAGGCCTGCGCTCGGTGATCTCCAACGCCAGCGGCGCAGAGGTCCGCGGCCTCGAGCTCGAGGCCAGCCTGTTCCTGACCCGGCGGCTGCGGCTCACTGCCGCGTACACCTTCCTTGACGCGGAGTACACCGACTTCGTCGAGTACAGCCGCAACTCCTCCAACATCGCGCTGGCGGGCAGCTGCCAGGTCGTGACGGTCGGCGCAGGCTCGCAGAGCACGCAGTGCCTGCTCGACCTCTCCGGCAACTCGCTCGAGCGCGCGCCGCGGCACGCCGGCAACGTCACTCTCGGCTACACCGTGCCGGTCGGCGATCGCGCCGCCGTGGTCGCCGAGATCGCCGCGCAGTACCAGGGCAAGCGTTACTTCGACCAGTACAACGCGCAGTACTTCGACTCCTTCGTGAACGTCGACGCGCGCGTGACCTGGGAGGGCGAGCGCTGGTCGGTCTCCGCGTTCGCGTACAACCTGTTCGACGACGACACGATCCGCAGCGGCTTCACCCAGGGCGACTTCTTCGGCCTGTTCTCGAGCCCTGGCAGCCGCTCTTACGTGCTGATCGCGACCGAGCCGGTGCGCGGCGGTCTGCGGGTCTCGTACCGATTCTGACCCACGGGCGGGGCGGCGCGTCGCGCCCTCCCGCTGCCCGCCCGCCGGCCCGCCGCACTGCGGGCCGCCAC
>JBIIDW010000283.1:0-4028 GCA_044238215.1 Steroidobacteraceae bacterium | reverse complement strand
GCCGGCTGGTCGGCGAGCATGATGATCAGACCCTCTGCCGCGCCGCCCAGCGACGCCACGCCCGCGCGGATCGAACTGGCCATGCCGCTCTCCCAGTCGCGGTTCACGACCACCGAAGCGGTGGTGTGCGAGAGCAGCGGTGCGAGTTCGCGCGCATGTGCCCCGAGCACCACCGTGACCTGGCTGCCGGCGATCTCCGCTGCGCGTGACACCACGGTGTGCAGCATCGGGCGGCCGTCGATGCGGACGAGCTGCTTGGGGGACCCGAATCGGCTCGAGCCACCCGCGGCAAGCACGAGCGCGTGAATGCCGGCATCCGCGGCCAGCGCGAACGAGCCGGTGCTCTCGGTGCCGCTCACGTCGGTGCCGCCCCCGCCACGGCAGCGTGCAACGCGCGCTCCTCGAGGATGCCGTCGGCGTCGATCCGGGTCGTGAAGCGCCAGTCCTCGATCAGGTAGTGCCGCAGCATCGCGGGCTCGAGCGCCCGCCAGTGCTGGCGCAGCCCGTCGTGCACACGCGCGGCCTGGTGGATCGCACTGGCGAGCACGGCGCTCGCGTCGGCGTCGCCCGCGGCCTGTCGCGACAGGGCGGCTTCGAGTTCGTCGAGCGCCCGCTGTCGTTCCGCAAAGCCCGCGCGCAGCGCGGCCAGCGCGTCGATCGTCGCAGCGTCCCCGGGCAGGGTGCGGGCCTCGAGGCGATGGGCATGGGCGCGGTCCCGGTCGAGCGCGCGCCCGATGGCCCAGCGCAGATAGGCCGCGGTTGCGGCGACCGCGGTCGTCGCGTCGGTGAGCGCCGGCGCTGCCTCGAGGAGCCCCAGCATCCGGTCCTGCTCGCGAGCCACCTGGGCGCGCAGAAAGTCGAGTTCGTTCATTCCCGAAGGTTATCACCGGCCCGTGCGAGGTGCCGCCTGCGAGGCGGCCCCGGCGGTCGCGCCCATGGGTCGCCGCGTCAGGCGAGGCCGCGTCAGGCGAGGCCGCGCCGGCTCGCCGGGTCCAGGCGGGTGCTCACCCAGGTGTGGATCGCCAGCAGGCACAGCAGGCCGCTGACGCAGCCGACGACCACGTATGGCGCCGAAGGGCGCCACGCGTCGAACAGGATGCCGCCGACGATCGCCGCGAGGAAGATGCCGACTGACCCGCACAGCGTGAACACGCCGATGACGGCGCCGCGCCCCCGCTCCGGCGCCACCTGGCCCACCAGCGCCTGCGAGGCCAGGATGCCGCTCATCTCGCCGACGCCGAGGAACACCGCCGCGACGTACATGGCCGGCTGGAACGGGTTGTCGACCAGCCCGAACCACACGTAGCTCGCGCTCGCGAGCCCGGAGGCGACGGCCATGAACAGCACGCGGTCGACCCGGTCGATGAAGCTGATGACCGTGATCGCCCACAGCGTGGCCGTGATCTGGATGGTCACGAAGATGCCGCCACCGCGCGCCAGCGCCTCGGCGGGCGTCATGCCCTGGTCCTTGCCGGCCTGCACCATCCACAGGAAGAAGAACGCGCTGATGATCGACAGCGACGCGCGCGACACCGCAGCCGACGCGTAGGCGAGGCGCACCCGCTGGTCGCGCGCCGCGCCCAGGCCGATCCGCAGCGTCGCCAGCAGCGGTTCCCGGGGTCCCGAATGGGTGCCGGCCTGCCGCGCCAGTCCCTTCAGCACGATGACCATCGGTATCAGGCACAGCGCGGCGACGGTCCAGTACGCCGCGCGTCCGGCCTCGATCGCCGTCATGCCCTGGGCGAGGTACCACTTCGGCAGCTGTGCCGCCACGCCGACCAGCGAGGCGACGCCGAGGCCGTTGAGAAAGAAGCAGATGCCCACCAGCTTGCCGCGCGAGGTCTCGCGCGGGTAGTCGGCAATGACCGCCGAGAGCATCGCCGCGATCAGCGTGGCGCCGCAGGCGGTGATGAAGATCATCGCGTAGAGGGTCCAGTCGAACCGCGCGAAGGGGAACAGCAGGTAGCCGACCGCCAGGATCGCGAAGCCCAGGCCGTAGATGATCCGGCGGCCGAGCCGGTCGGACGCCGCGCCGACGAGTCCCGACAGCAGCAGCGCCGGGATCTCGCTCAGCACGTCCATCGTGCCGCTGACCCGGCCCTGGATGTCGTCCGGGATGCCGAGCATCGAGTTGAACAGGTAGGGCCGGAGGTTGCCGACCAGCGTCAGCAGGCCGATCGAGAAGAACGCGGCGCCGAGCAGGGCGTAGAAGTTCGAGCGTTCGACGCCGGGCGCGAGTTCCCAGATGCCCACGCGCGTGCCGCCCGCGGCACGCTCCCGTCCAGACGAAGCGTCCATCATCCCCTCCCTGCGCGATGGCCGCGCTCCGCGCCCTGCTGCGTCACGGCGCGCCCCCCCCCCGGGGCACGCCGCCGCGTCATCGGCTGGTCAGCCTGCGGCCTGCAGCGTCGCCTGCGCAGGAGGCTGCCTCGGCTCGACGCGCGGCACCTCGTCGAGCACCCACGCGTTGGTCTCGCGGCGGGCGGGGCAGGGGATCGCGAACACCACGTCGCCCTTCGCGCGCGCTGCCCGGATCGCGTCCATGTCGATGCGCCAGCCGCGCCCCTCGAACTCGTCGA
Organism: Steroidobacteraceae bacterium; assembly: GCA_044238215.1. Taxonomy (GTDB): domain Bacteria; phylum Pseudomonadota; class Gammaproteobacteria; order Steroidobacterales; family Steroidobacteraceae; genus UBA964. Next base: position 1,449 of record JBIIDW010000283.1, on the reverse strand, counting down.
GCTTGTCGCGGTACTGCAGGATGACCTTGTCGGCCGGCATCATCAGTTCCTTGGCCCGCGTCGGCGGGGTCAGGCGCGGCGTTACCTCGTTCATGACCTTGATGTCCTGCGAGGCGATGAACATGTTGCGCTCGTTGATCTTCTTGTCGAGCCAGAGGTTCAGGCGCGGCTTGAAGAGCTTGCCCAGGAAGCCCATCTTGCTCGCCTTGAAGTAGCCGACGTTGCGCTGGTTCAGCAGGAACACGCGCGTGCGGTGTTCGTCGATCGGCGCCTCGAACATGTACTGGTGCATGGCCGTCTTGGCCGTGAAGTTGATGTAGGTCCACATGTGGTTCGGGCCGTAGGTGCCCGAACCGGCCTCCATCTTGCCGCCCACCGGCCGGAAGCGGCGCATGATGGGGTTCTTCAGCGGCGGTGCGTCGAAGGTTGCCATGAAGCCGTAGCCCCACGGGTTGTTCTGCTCCGGGCGCAGTTCCATCATCGTGTAGCTGTCCTCGCGCTCGCCCTGGTAGCCGTGCGTGGTGTGCACGTACTCGTTGTGGGCGGGGTCGAGGCCGTTCTCGATCGAGCGCTCGTAGTGGTAGTTCACGTCGAAGGTGACGAGCGTCGAGCGCCACTCGTCTGTGCCGTGCTCGGGCACCGGCATGATCGGCGGCCGCTGCTCCTCGGGGAGGTCGCCGAGGAACGCGAACACGATGCCGTACTTTTCCTGCACCGGGTACGAGTCGACGCGCGCCCGCGGCGGCGGCTTGGTCTTCGAGCCGATCGAGGGGATGCGGGTGCAGAGGCCCTGCGCGTTGAAGCGCCAGCCGTGGTAGGGGCACTGCACGGTGCCGTCCTCCTTGCACTTGCCCATGGCCAGCGATGCGCCGCGGTGGACACAGGTGTCGGCGAGCACTGCCGGCTTGCCCTGCTCGTCGCGGAAGACGACGAAGTCGTGGCCGAGGATGCGGGCTTTCTGCGGGGTGGCGCCCAGGTCCACAGCACGGACCACCGGGTACCAGAAATTCATGAACATGACGCGATCTCCCTGTCCCTTGCGGGGCTTGAGCAGGCACCGAGGCTTTTACGCCGACCCCCCGGCCGAGCCTAGTACGGGGTATCACCAGTGTCCACCCGTCGAACAGCCCACCCGAACTAGCCCGTGCGCAACGGACCGCCGCCGCCGGGTGCGGGTATAAGCTAGCGGCGGCCCGTCGAACCCCAGTCACGCGGGCCCGGAGGTTCACGATGAGCACGCCCCAGCAGTCCCCCGCCGGGCAGCCCGCCCCGGCTGCCGCGCCGGGCGCGTTCGCCGGCACCGCCAGCGGCTTCGAGGGCCGCGAGGACGAACTCGGGCGGGCCGTCGCGCTTGCGATCCGCACGCTGAAGGACGCCATCCCCTACCAGCACGAGATGAACGACGCGCTGGTGAAGATGCACCTGAACTCGCTGCAGTTCGCGAAGAAC
>JBIIDW010000282.1:0-4030 GCA_044238215.1 Steroidobacteraceae bacterium | reverse complement strand
TCGCTGTTCATCGTTCCGAAGCATCTCGTGGACGGCAACGGCGACATGACCGGTGAGCGCAACGACATTGCCGTGGCCGGGCTCAATCACAAGCTTGGGCATCGCGGGGTCCCGAACACGCTGCTCAACTTCGGAGAAGGTCGCTACCGCGTCCGCGGCACGGCGGGCGCCGTCGGCTACCTCGTCGGACTGCCGGGCGAGGGCTTGAAGTGCATGTTCCACATGATGAACGAAGCGCGCATCGTCATCGGCCTGTACGCGGCATCCATTGGCTACGCAGGGTTCCAGTCCAGCTTCGAGTATTCGCGAACGCGCCTGCAGGGCCGGCGCATGACGGCCGGGGGGAAGGACAGCGCCGCACCTCCAGTACCCATCATCGCCCATGCCGACGTTCGCCGCATGCTGCTCGCGCAGAAAGCCTATGCGGAAGGCGGGCTGGCACTCGGGCTCTACTGTGCGCGGCTCGTCGACGAGGTGCGAGTCGGCCAGGGCGCGCCAGCCGAGGAGGCCGGAAGACTCCTCGAACTGCTCACTCCGGTCGCCAAGAGCTGGGCCAGCGAATGGTGCGTCGAGGCAAACAGTCTGGCGATACAGGTGCTGGGAGGGTACGGCTACACCCGCGATTACCCTGTGGAGCTTTTCTGGCGCGATAACCGCCTGAACATGATCCACGAGGGCACCCACGGCATCCAGGCGCTGGACCTGCTCTCGCGCAAGGTCCGGATCGACGGGGGCAGCGCGCTCGCCTTGCTGGAGCGACGCGTCCGCGCCACGGTGCGCGCGGGGCTCGGCGCTCCGACCACCGCGTCGATGGCTCGCGCGTTGCAGGCGTCCCTCGACAAGTTGCTGCGAACCACTGCGGCGGCGTGGGTGGACGGGGATCCGGAGCTTGCGACCGCCAATGCAACCCCTTACCTGCAGGGCTTCGGTCACGTCGTGGTGGCCTGGCTGTGGCTGGAGATGGCGATCGCGGCGACGCGCTCAGCCGGGCAGGCGACCGAAGAGCACGGGAAGATGCGCGCCGCGCGCTACTTCTTCCAGTACGAGCTGCCGAAAGTGGACGCCTGGTTGCGGGTCGTCGCCGATCGTGACCGCACCTGCCTGGAGGCGGCTGAAACATGTTTCCTGCAGTAGGTTTGCTGCGGACAGCAGCGTGGAGGAGGTGAACGTGACCCAACGAGATCCTAGTCCCGGCGCCTGGATCGATCCCGACGACCGTGACGGTCCTGCGTGGTCGGCAACACGCGGCCCGGTGAAATTCCTCGAGTTTCCCGTGCGTATTCCGGCGATGTCGCACCGGGCGTTCCATTTGTATTGGCAACGCCATCACTCGCCGCACGTCATGAACACCACCGGGTTTTCCCAGTTCATGAGGAAGTACAGCACCGCGCATGTCTACCCGGAAAAGTCTCCCGGACTGCCGGTGCACTACACGCAGGAGACGCCGTTCGAGGGGGCCGCAGAGGTCTGGGTGAGCAGCCTCGAGGAGGTCTCGAGTTGGCTCTCGCACCCGCTGTATGCGGAGCTCATACAGCCGGATGAACCGCGTTTCATCCGCCAGGACGGCGCCGTCGAGGTCGCGATCGTGCGCGAACAGGCGTTATTCAGGCGCGAGCCCGACCAGCACGAGACCGGCTTGGTCAAGGTGTTCGCGCTGTGCCAGCGTCGCGAGGGCTTGGAACGGTTGGAGTTCCACCAGCGACTGGGCGACGCCGCCGAACGACTGGTGTCGGTCGATGCGCTGCGACAGAGGCTGGTGGCCCTCACGGTGAGTCACCGCATCGCCGATCCGTATCCGGAGGGGATGCCGCCCCCCTCCATCGACGCGGCAGCGGAGCTCTGGTTCGCGTCACGGGCCGAGATGCGCGCCTTCTTCGCCGATCCGGCGTTCGCCGCGTGGTCACGGACAGCAGAGGTGCCTCTGCTGCACGAAGGGAGAGCCAGGGCGATCGTGACGTGCGTGCACGTGGTGCATGACGAGTACTCGTTTCAGCCGACGCTGATGCAGCCGCAGCCCTTCAGGTGGACGGACTGACCCGGTGCGGTCTGACGGGGCGGCCCGGCTCAGTCGCGAGGAAGCAACGTGATCTGAGCGGGGCCGTACTCGACGCGAACCGGAAAGCTCTGCTCGACGATCGATGCAAAGCGGTCCGGACCGGTCGAGCGAAACCGGCCGCCGACCTTCAGCGCAGCAACCGTGGGATCGGTGACCCGGATCTTTCGGGCGTTGTGGCGATTGAATTCCTCGGCCGCCTCCTCCAGCGTCGCGTCGATGAATGCGACGTACCCGGAGCGCCAGTCGAGCACCGCGTCGATATCCGAAAGTGGCAGATGCTTGACGTGAAGCCCAGCCGCGGTGACGTCGGCGATCGAGCCGGCCGAGAGTTCGGCAGAGAAACCGCGCCCGGATCGGCCGCCGGTCGACTGAAGCTTGACGACGCCTTCGCGCACGACGACCCGCGTCCCGTTGACACGTCGCCAGACCGCGAAGCGAGTTCCAACGGCTTCGATGCGGTCACGCCCCGCGTATACGACGAAGGGGCGTCGGCGATCTTTCGCTACGTCGAACATGCCTTCGCCGGCGAGAACCTGCACGCGCCGCTCGTCGGCACGCATCTCGATCCTCAGTGAAGAATTCGAGTTCACGACGAGGCGGGAGCCGTCCTCCAGCAACGCTTCCTCGAACGCGCCGGGTGAGGTCGTCAGCTGCAACGAGGCGGGCGGCCTGGAGACGAACGCACCGACCGAGAGCGCGATCGCCGCGACGCCCGCAGCCAGCGCAGCTCCCAGCACGCCCCACCGCTTGGCGCCCGGGTCCGCCGCCGCTGCCGGCGCTGCGGACGCCGAGCCTGGCTGCGGGTCCCACGCACCGCGAGCCGGTATGGAGCCGGGCGCCGCGGCGCCTGCAAGCGCGGAAAGCCGCCCGGCTTTCCGCCATGCGGCTTTCAGGCGAAGGTAGGCGACCCTGTGCTCCGTAGCGGCGTTGAGCCAGGCGCCGAACGCCACCTGGTCCGTGTCCGTCCAGTGTTCGCCCGCCTGCCTCGAGAGCCAGCGCGCGGCGACGTCCTCGATCTCCGAGTGGTTCATTTTCTGACCCTGACCTTGTGGTCCGCGCGGGCGGGCGTGGTGGAATCCTCCGTCGGTCCGAAGAGGGCGCGCGCCAGAGCGCGCACCCCCCGGCATAGGTGGCTCTCGACCGTCCCTTCGGGCATCTGCAGCTGCGCCGCGGTATCTCGCTGCGAGAGTCCCTCGACGCGTCGCAGCCAGATGACGGCGCGCGTGGCATCCGGCAGGGAATCGAGTGCGCGGATCAGGCAGGCGAGTTCGTCCTGTGCCAGCAGCTCTCGCTCCGGGTCGACTTCATCGACCAGGTCGCCCAGGAGCTGGGCGTCCTGTGTGGCCTCGAACGACACTACGCGGTCGCGCCGCATGTGATCGAGAACGAGGTGTCTTCCCACCGTGAACAGGAACGGTCGTGTGGCAATGGGTCGGGCGTGCTTCGCGCGTTCGTAAACACGTGCGTAGGTCTCCTGAACAAGGTCGTGCACGTCGATGTGCCGCGGACGGATCCTGTCCAGGTACCGCGTCAGCGCGGCCTCATGCGGCAGCACCTGTGTCGTGAACCAATGGTCGAGTGCATCAAGATCCATGGCGTCGGGAGGCACGATAACCGCGAGCAGCGGCGTGAGTCGACTGCAGGATTTCGCGCAGCCGTTCGTATCGTGCGCGGTCGCGTGCGAGCCGGCGTGTGCGCAGGATTTCGGCTGCGCGTTCGTGGTTCAGTGAACAGCATGAGTGGTTTCACTGAGGGGGATCGCATGAAGGACACCAACACGTTCGCCCTGGCGCTGCTACTGGCCATGACGATCGCAGGCACGACGGTTGCCCGCGCCGACACCGTCTCTCGGCAGGTCGACGTACCGGCCGGCAATCTCGACGCAGCGCTGCGCGCGGTCGCTGCGCAGGCGGGCGTCGAACTCGTCTATCCGAGCGACCTCGTCAGCGGACGCCAGACGAAGGGGCTGCGCGG
>JBIIDW010000281.1:0-4037 GCA_044238215.1 Steroidobacteraceae bacterium | reverse complement strand
ACGAACCCGGGTTCTCGCGCGCCCACGCGAGTCCGTCGGTCAGGCTGCTTGCGCGCGAACTCGGGGTGGACCTCGGGCGGGTAGGCGGCTCAGGGCCCAAGGGCCGCATCACCCACGGCGACGTCAAGGCGTACGTGAAGCGCAGCCTGCAGGCGGGCGTCGCCTCGGCGGCGCCGTCCGCCGCCGGGGCCGGGCTGCCCGCGCTGCCGGTCGTGGACTTCGCGGCGTTCGGTCCGGTCGAGTTGCGGCCGCTCGGTCGCATCCAGCGCATCTCGGGGCCGCGGCTGCACGCCTCGTGGGTCAACATCCCGCACGTCACGCAGTACGACGAGGCCGACATCACCGAACTCGAGGAAGCCCGCAGCAGGCTGAAGGACGTGGCTGCGTCCCGCGGCATCAAGCTGACCCCGCTCGCATTCGTCGTCAGGGCTGTGGTGCGGGCGCTCGCGGAGTTCCCGAAGTTCGCGTCCTCGCTGGACGCGGGTGGCCAGAACCTCGTCTTCAAGAACTACCGCAACGTCGGCTTCGCCGCGGACACGCCGCAGGGTCTGATGGTGCCCGTCATCCGCGACGCTGACCGCAAGGACATCTACGGGACGGCGCGCGCGCTGGCCGAACTTTCGGAGAAGGCCCGGGCCGGCAAGCTCGGAGCGGCCGACATGCAGGGCGGGTGCTTCACCATCTCCAGCCTGGGCGGGATCGGCGGCACCGCCTTCACGCCGATCATCAATCCCCCCGAGGTCGCGATCCTCGGCGTTTCGCGTTCGCAGATCCGCCCGGTGTGGCGCGACGGCGCATTCGCGCCGCGGCTGATGCTGCCGCTGAGCCTGTCCTACGACCATCGCGTGATCGACGGCGCCGAGGGCGCCCGCTTCATCACCTTCCTGTCGGGCTGCCTCGCGGATCCGCGCGGCCTGCTCGAAGCCGTGCCCTGACCGGAGATCCCGCAGATGAGCACCCATGACATCCGGGTACCGGATCTCGGCAACTTCGGCGACGTGCCCGTCATCGAGGTCCTGGTCCGGCCGGGCGACGCCGTCGAAGTCGATTCGCCGCTGATCACGCTCGAGACCGACAAGGCCTCCATGGACGTGCCGAGTCCGATGGCCGGCACCGTGACGGAGGTCCTCGTCGCCCGGGGCGGCCGCGTCTCCCGCGACACCCTGATCGCGCGCATCGAGGCCGTCGCTGCCACCGATCCCGGCGCCTCGCCCGCTGCCGCGCCTGCCGCTGCCGCGCCGCCCGAGGCTGTGCCGTCACTGGCGACCGCGGGGCCTGCAGCGGTCGCGCCTGCGGCGGCCGCCCCGGCGCCTGGGCCGGCCGCGCAGCCGGTAGACCGCCGGACGCGCCTGCTGGTGCTCGGCGCCGGTCCCGGCGGCTACACCGCAGCCTTCCGCGCCGCCGACCTCGGCCTCGAGGTCACGCTGGTCGAGCGCTGGTCGAACCTCGGAGGCGTCTGCCTGAACGTCGGCTGCATTCCCTCGAAGGCGCTGCTGCACGCCGCCAAGGTGGTCGATGAGGCCGCGTCGATGGCCGCGCACGGCATCGAGTTCGGGCCGCCGCGCATCGACACGGCGAAGCTCCGCGCCTGGAAGGACGGCATCGTGCGCAAGCTCACGGGCGGCCTGCGCATGCTCGCCAAGCAGCGCAACGTCAGCGTGGTGCAGGGCACGGGCCGCTTCGTGGCTCCGGGCATCGTCGAGGTCGCCGGTGACCAGGGCACCGTCCGCATCGGCTTCGAGCAGTGCATCATCGCCGCGGGCTCGGAGCCGGTGCGGCTGCCGTTCATGCCGGACGACCCGCGGGTAATCGATTCGACCGGTGCGCTCGAACTGCGCGACCTGCCGCGGCGCCTGCTGGTGGTCGGTGGCGGGATCATCGGCCTCGAGATGGGCTGCGTGTACGACGCGCTGGGCGTCAAGGTCACGGTGGTGGAGCTGCAGGACCAGCTGATGCCCGGCTGCGACGCCGACCTCGTGCGGCCGCTCGAGAAGCGCCTGCGCAAGCGCTACGAGCAGATCCTGCTGGGGGCTAAGGTCACCGCGGTCACGGCCGAGACGGAGGGCCTGCGCGTGACCTTCGAAGGCGCCGGCGTGCCGGAGCCGCAGCTGTTCGACCGGGTCCTGGTGGCGGTGGGTCGGCGACCCAACGGCAGCGCGATCGGCGCGGCGGCGGCGGGCATCACGGTGGATGCCCGCGGGTTCATTCCGGTCGACCGCCAGATGCGCACGAACGTGCCCGGCGTGTTCGCCATCGGCGACGTCGTCGGGCAGCCGATGCTGGCGCACAAGGCGAGTCACGAGGGCAAGGTGGCGGCCGAGGTCGCCGCCGGTCACAAGCGCGCGTTCGACGCGCGCGTGATCCCCTCGGTCGCGTACACCGATCCCGAGGTCGCGTGGGTAGGCCTCACCGAGACCGAGGCGAAGACCCGCGGCATCGACTACCGCAAGGGTCTGTTCCCCTGGATCGCCAGCGGCCGCTCGCTGGCGCAGGGCCGGGACGAGGGATTCACCAAGCTGCTCTTCGATCCGGAGACCCACCGCGTGCTCGGCGGCGGTCTGGTGGGCCCCAACGCCGGCGAACTGGTCGCGGAGATCGCTCTGGCGATCGAGATGGGCGCCGACGCGGCCGACGTCGGGCTGACGATCCACCCGCATCCGACGCTGTCCGAGACCGTCGCGCTGGCCGCGGAGGCCTTCGAAGGCACGCTGACCGATCTCTACGTGCCGAAGAAGGGCTAGCGGCGGGCGGCGAGCCGGCGTAGCGACTCGAGGTAGGCGGCCTCGTCGGGCGCCGTGCCCCGGCGCTGCGCCTGCCAGAGCGCCTCCCCCAGGGCCTCCATCATCGCGTGCTCGGCGGCGTGCGCGGAGCCCAGGCGCGCGGCGAGCGCGGCGTGGAGTGAAGCGATCCCGGCAGGGCGGTCGGTACCGGCCTGCTCACGCACCGCCAGGTGCATCGACATGTGCAGGAACGGGTTTGCCGTTCCGTCCTCCGGGCTGAACTCCTGCGCGAGCGCACGCTCGCCCGACTCCAGCCAGGCGTGGTACTCGGGGTGTTCGCGGACGACGGCCACGATCTGCGACTCGAGCGGCGTGAGCACCACTGAGTCGCGACCCCGGCGCCAGGCGTCGACCCAGCCGCGCCGCAGCGCCTCGCGCGACTGGCCCGCGAACAGCGAGGTCACGCGCCGGGCCGCGTCTTGGCGCGGTATTCGCAGAGGTCCGCGATCGGGCAGGCCGGGCAGTCCGGCTTGCGCGCCTTGCAGACGTAGCGCCCCAGCAGGATAAGCCAGTGATGCGCGTCCTTGCGGAACTCCTCAGGGACGACCTTCAGCAGCCGTGCCTCGACGGCGGCCGGCGTGCGTCCCGGCGCGAGCCGCGTCCGGTTGCTCACGCGGAAGATGTGCGTGTCGACCGCGATCGTCGGCTCGCCGAACGCGGTGTTGAGTACCACGTTAGCCGTCTTGCGCCCGACGCCAGGCAGCGCTTCCAGGGCCTCGCGGCTGCGTGGCACCTCGCCGCCGTGCGATTCCAGCAGTATCCGGCAGGTCTCGATGATGTTCTTCGCCTTGGCGTTGTACAGGCCGATGGTCCGCACGTACTGCGAGAGGCCTGCGACGCCGAGGTCGTGGATTGCGCGAGGCGTGCGCGCCACCGGGAACAGGAGGCGGGTGGCGGCATTGACGCTGCGGTCGGTGGCCTGCGCGGAGAGGATCACGGCGACCAGCAGTTCGAACGGCGTCGAGTATTCCAGCTCCGTCGTCGGCTGGGGGTTGCGCTCCCTGAGTCGCCGGAAGATCTCGTGCCGCTTGTCCGGGTTCATGCCGCGGCCCCGTCCTGTGCCAGGCGCTTGCGGTCTGCCAGCAGGCGCTCACGCTCGGCCTGCCGACGCTCGCCGCGCTCGATGTGCGCCGCGTGACGCCGCCGGTTGTCGGCCGGCAGCGGCTCCGGCGACGGCACGCTGCGCGGGATCATGGCGATGCAGTCGACGGGGCAGGGCGCGATGCAGAGTCCGCAGCCGGTGCAGAGGTCGACGAC
>JBIIDW010000280.1:0-4038 GCA_044238215.1 Steroidobacteraceae bacterium | reverse complement strand
GCAGCACTGATTCGAAGTCCTGCGCGAAGATTGCGTCGAATGCAAGATCGCGCCCGCGGCCAGCCACCAGTGCCCCCAGGGTCTCGGCGTGCACGAGCTCCGGAACCGGATCGACGAACAGGCTCTTCATGAGCTTGAAGGTTTCGGCCAGGTAGCTGCCGTCGCGATCGACCGATGGCGCGTTACCAATGTCGGCGCGCAGCGCAACCCGCTCCGACGCAGGCGCGATGATGATGCCCGAGAGGGTAAGCGACGCCACGCGCGTGGGCGCGGCTGCAGCGATCTCGGCAGCGAAGTGCGTTCCGGTGTGGTGTGCGGCGAGGTGGAAGCTCCCGATGCGCAGCGCGTCGACAGCCTCCAGCAACCAGCGCCCGTAATCCTCGGCGCTTGGCGCCGTTGCCGGCATGAAGCTCTCGCCGAATCCCGGAGTGTCGAGCGCTACGGCCGCCTGTCCGGAGCGGGCGAGGTAGTCCAGCACCGCGGCGAAGCCGGCGGAGCTGACCGGTGTCCGATGCAGCAGCACGACGGGCAGGCCGTCGCCGTGGACCCGGCGGCCGTGGACCTGGCCGCCGGAGGTCGTCGCATAGAACTTCTCGATCATCTCCGCCCCAGCCTTGCCGGGATACCTCGCTGAAGGCGCCATGCGGCGGGCGCTAGCGGAACCGATAAGTGACGTTGACCGCCCACTCCCGCGGGCGCAGGGCCGAGAGCGCCTGCGTGCCCGTGCTGAGCAGGTCGATGACGCCGCTGACGTAGGTCAGCTCATCGGTCAGGTTGCGCCCGCTCAGGGTGGCGGTCCATCGGCCATCCGCGCTGCCGATGCCCACGTAGGCGTCGTAACGCGTGTACGCCTCCACCTTCATGATGTTCTGGAGTTCCGTGAAATAGCTGCTGCTGCCGGCCGCATCCGCCCCGAGGCGCAGGCGCAGCGCGGCGCCCAGAGGCCGTTCGTACGAGAATCCGATCTGGTTCGTGACCTCGGGCAGCAGCGGCAGGTGCGTGGCGCCGTAGAGCAGGGCCCGGGACGTCGGCACCAGGCGATCGTATTTCGCGTCCGAGTAGCCGAGGTTCGCGTAGATCCGTAGACCGTCGATGGGCAGCCACGTGATCTCGGCCTCGATGCCGCGTACCGAAGCGTCGCCGACGTTCTGCACCGCGAACGAGCCGCCCCCGACCGCTCCGGTCTGCTGCAGGTCACTGATGTCGTTGTCGAAGATGGCGATATTCGTCCGCAGGCGGCTTTCGGCCCACTCCGCCTTGAGGCCGACCTCGATGGCGTCGACCTCCTGTGGCTCGTACACCGCCCGGAAGGCATTCGCGTTGAAAACCGCGAGACCGTTGTAGCCTCCGGCCTTGAAGCCACGCGAGAAGCTGGCGTATGCGAATACGTCGTCGTTGATCTTCCAGTCGAGGCCGAGTTTCGGTGTCGTGGCGGAGAAAGTCCGGTCCTGCGTGACCGTGGTGCGCGGGACGGGTGAGCCGAAGCCGGTCTGGATGCTGCCGAGGAACTGCTTGTCGTCCTCGGTGCGGCGGATGCCGACCGTTCCGCTCAGCGAATCGGTGAACTTCCAGGTCGCCTGCGCGTATACCGCGAGACTCTCGGTCTCCGTGTCGAGGATCGTCGGGGTGAGGTTCGGGAGGAAGTACATTGGCAGGTTGTCGGTGAGCGCCTGGTCGGCCTTCTCGCGGAACCAGAAAGCGCCGACGATCCAGTCGAGGCGGTCATTGGCCGCGCTGCCCAGCAACTGCAGCTCCTGGGTGTACTGGGTGGCGCTGGCATCGGACTGACGGTCGAACCCCGTCGCGTACACACCCGGCGCGGTGATCCGCCCTCCCGCCAGATCGAACCGGAAGTAGTCATTGAGATCCACCCAGGCGGTGATCGACCTGAGCGAGACCGCACCGAAGTCGCGGGTGACGTCGAGCGTGGCGGTCGTGGTCTCCGTTTCGCCGCGAGAGGGCTGCGGATACACCGTGACGTAAGGGTCCGTGCCGACACGCGGCACCGCCTGGTCACTGCTGAGACCCTGCGCGGCGCTCATCGGCACCGAGGGAGGTACGAAGCTGACCGCGAGCGGGATCCACCCGTCGTTGTCGTCCTTGGAGTAGGACGCCGTGAAATCGATCTTCAACGGATCGTTGCGGAACGACAGCTTGCCGCGGACGAGGACGTTGCGCTCGGCGCCCATGTTCTCCTGTCGCGCCGGGTTCTCGATGTAGCCGTCCTGCTGATCGCGGTACATCGCCGAGACCGAGGCGCCAAGGGATTCCGAAAGGCCCTGTCCCCAGGAAAACGCAGCGCGCTTTTCGCTGAAGCTGCCGAAGCCGCCCGAGACCTCGGCCCATTCGTCCTGGCTTGACGGCGTCCGGGTCACGAGCTTCACGGCACCCGAGAAGCTGTTCCGGCCATACAGCGTGCCCTGCGGGCCGCGCAGCACCTCGACACGTTCGAGGTCGCCGAGCTGCATGTTGGCGCCCTGCAGGCGCGCCCGGTAGACGTCATCGACGTAGAGCGCCACGGCCGGCTCGGAGACGATGAGGCCACCGGTCTGCTCGATACCACCGCGAAGGCCGACCTGCATGGCGGAAGGATTTGCGCTGATCGGCTGCATCATGAGGTTCGGTACGCTCTTCGCGACGCTCTGCAGGCTCGTGATGCCCTGCTCGGCAAGCTGGTCGGAAGTCAGCGCGGATACGGCAACAGGCGTCTGCTGCAGGCTTTGCTCGCGGCGCTGAGCGGTGACTGTGATTTCCTCCAGCACTGCAGAGGACTCCTGGGCCATCGCGGGAATCCCTGGTGCACAGGCCAGGATCCCGATCACGACGGAACGCAGCTTCGCGGCACTCATCTCGATAACCCCCCCGGTTTCGTTAGGTCTATGAGACCAGTAGCACCGGCGACGCCACGGCGGCCAACAAATCCTCGGATCGCGGCACAACGTTGGGTTGTGGATGGCTGCGTTACAACGCGCGAAAGCGGCCCTCGGCAAACAGCAGGGGCAAGCCGCGCTCGGTCGCATGCCGCTCCAGGCGTGCGAGCAGCAGCCAGTGATCACCGACTTCGTGCATGAATTCGGTGCGGCACTCGAAACGCGCCAGCGCGCCGGCGAGGATGGGAAGGCCATCGTGGTCTGCGCGCCACGCGACCGAGGCGAACCGGTCGATCCCCGGCGTTGCGAAGCGACGGGCCAGGCGCTCCTGCTCGGCCCGTAGGACATGGATCGCGCATCGGTGACCGACGCTGAAGTATTCGAGCAGCGGCGACGTCCTGCGCAGCGACCAGGACAGCAGCGGCGGATCGAGGCTTACGGAGGTGAAGGAGTTGACGGTGAGGCCGACGGGTGTGCCTCCGTCGCCCACTGCAGTGATGATCGTCACGCCGGTGGGAAAGGTGCCCAGGGCGGTACGAAGCGCCCGATGTCCGGCATGATCCGGAGAGCCCGGCTTCGTCGATGCCTCTGCCGCCATGTCGTCGATACCCCGCGGATGATGCGGTTTCACGCTAGCGGAGGCGTGCGATGCGGCTCCAACAAATTCGTCGCCGGATCCACAGCCCGGGGTTGTGATTACCGATGGGCCCCAGCCCGCCGGGGTCAGTCCCGACCGAGCGTCTCGAACACGCGCTGCGTATAGGCCTGCAGGTCACGTGCGCGCTCCGCGCCGGCCTCGTCCGTTGGCTGCCACGCTTCCAGCGCCCCGGTGGGGAGCGATCCACGCTCGGCCAGCACTCGCTCGAGGGCGTCCAGCCGCGCGCGGGTCGCAGCGAGCTCCGTGCTCAGGGCGAGAACCACATCCCATAGCTTTTCGTTGCTGGCATCTGCGAGGAAGCGGGGCCGGGGAGCGTTGGACGCCACCGGTGGCGAGGCTTTGCTGCTCATGCCTGGGCCCTCCAGGCACCCACGACCTGCCAGTTTCCCGTGCGTCCGTAATCCTCGATGCGCCCCGGTGTGCGCGGATCGGAATTCCACGGTACCGCGGAAACGACATCGGCAAAGACGTCGGCTGCCGCAAAGCCGGCCTTTGCAAGTTCATCGCGGA
>JBIIDW010000279.1:0-4044 GCA_044238215.1 Steroidobacteraceae bacterium | reverse complement strand
AGGTGCTGGGCAACCTGCAGCGCCGCGGTGCGGCTGGTGTCCGGAATCGGGATGACCACGTCAATGTCGTGGTCCGGGCGCTCGCGCCGGATCTTCTCCGCGAGCCGATCGCCCATGCGCATCCGCGCGCGCTGCACCGACACGTTGTCGATGATGGTGTCCGGACGCGCGAAGTAGACGAACTCGAAGATGCACGGGGCGTGGCGCGTCGTCGCCACGCACTGCTGCGCGTGCAGGCGCCCCGCCTCGTCGATGAACACCGCCTCGCCGGGCGCCACGTCGCGAAGCCGCTGGAAGCCCAGCATGTCGAGCGCCACCGATTCCGACGCGAGCATGTGCTCCGGCCCCTTGGCGGTCTCGCGGCGGCCGAGCACCAGCGGCCGGATGCCGTTGGGATCGCGGAAGCCGAGTACGCCGTGGCCGATCAGCAGCGCCACCACCGCATAGCCGCCCCGGCAGCGCCGGTACAGCGCGGTGACCGCCGCGAAGATGTCCGCCGGCGTCACGCGCGGCGTGCCGACCCGCTGCAGCTCGGAGGCGAGCACGTTCAGCAGGACCTCGGAATCCGAGCTCGTGTTGAGGTGGCGGCGCTCCTCGCGAATGAGCACCTCGGCCAGCTCCGCCGCGTTCGTGAGGTTGCCGTTGTGGCCCAGGCAGATGCCGTAAGGCGCATTGACGTAGAACGGCTGGGCCTCGGACGCGCTGTCGCAACCGGCGGTCGGGTAGCGGACGTGGCCGATGCCGGCGTTACCGCGCAGCTCGACCATGTCCTGCTGGCTGAAGACGTCGCGAACGAGCCCGGAGCCCTTGCGCATGGCCAGCAGGCCCTCGCTCGCGGTGACGATGCCCGCGGCGTCCTGGCCCCGGTGCTGCAGCACCGTGAGGGCGTCGTAGAGGCGCTGGTTCACGGCTTCGGTGCCGACGATTCCCGCGATTCCGCACATGGTTCAGACCCTCTCGCCCACCAGCTTGCCGACGCCGGACGCCACCATCTCGACGTATGGAATGAGCATCGACTGGCGCCACCAGCGCTCGCCGTCGACCTGCAGCTTGTCGGCCACGATCACCGCCAGCCCGAGCACCACGAGGCCGCGCAGCGCGCCGAACAGGAAACCGAGCAGCCGGTCGAGCCCGCTGAAGAGCGAGAGGCGGACCACGCGGGCGGCGAGCACGCCGACGAAGGTGCCGAGGATCAGCACGGCGATCACGAGCAGCGTGCGCGCCGTCCAGACACGCGCCCCGCTGCTCTCGATGGCGCCGAAATACGGGGTCAGGAGACCGGCGTAGTGCCAGCCCGCCCACAGCGCCGCGACCCAGGTCAGCAGTGCGAATACCTCGCGCAGGAACCCGCGGACCGCGCCGTAGACGGCGGAGAGGAACACCACGGCGATGAGGATGTAGTCGACCGGGGTCATGGCGGGGCGCAGGGATCTCGGGGGGCGTCGCCGGAGCGCGGATTGTACTGGATCGACGACGGGCCGCGCCGCGACTTCAGGCCGACGGAACGACGCTTCCGGCGAAGCCGGCGCCCTTCAGCCGCGATGCGAGCGCGGCGGCGGCGGCGCGGTCACG
This sequence comes from Steroidobacteraceae bacterium, assembly GCA_044238215.1. Classification (GTDB taxonomy): domain Bacteria; phylum Pseudomonadota; class Gammaproteobacteria; order Steroidobacterales; family Steroidobacteraceae; genus UBA964. The sequence continues at coordinate 2,472 of JBIIDW010000279.1, read as the reverse complement.
CGCCGGCCCGACCCTCACGCGGTACAGCGTCCGCCCCGCAGTCTGCACGGTCGAGACCGTGCCCTCGAAGCCGCGGCGCCGCAGGTCGGAGACGAGCCGGTCCGCGGCGGGGCGGGAGGAGAAACTGCCGACCTGCACGACGTACCCCGCGCCGGCCGTCGGCCGCGGCGCTGCAGCCGTCGGCGGCGTCGCCGGTGCACGGGCGGCGACCGCGGAGCGCGGTGCGACGACCGCCGGCCGGGCCACGGGTTCGGCCGCGGGTGCAGGCGCGGACGGCAGCGGCGCGGGCGCGGGCGCGGGCGCCGGAACCGGCGCCGGAGAAGGTGCGGGTTCGTCGCCGATGGTGATCTCGTGCGAGCGCATCGCACCATCGCCCGCGGCCGGCGCAAGCGGGGCATCCGACGAGACGCCAGCACCGCCCGGCTCGCGGGAGCGGGGACCGGTGAGCAGCTCGGGGACGAGCAGCGCACCGATCAGCACGAGGATGACGGCTCCCGTGAGTCGCTGTTTGAGCTGGGTTTCCACGGGTCCCTTCAGTATAGCCCAAGCCACTGCAGCGCCGGCCCGACGGTGTGGAACGAGCCGAGGACGACGACGCGGTCGCGCGGCCCCGCCATCGCCCGAGCCAGCGCGCAGCCGGTCGGCACGTCGGGAACGAGCGCCACGCTGCGGCACGCGCCCGGCAGCCGCTGACGCAGTGCCTCGGCATCGAGCGCCCGCGGGCCATCGAGTCCGCAGAGGATCCAGTCGTCGATTTCACCGGCCAGCGCCGCGCCGATGCCGGCCACGTCCTTGTCGGCGAGGACTCCCGCCACCGCGTAAACGCGGCCCTCGCGGGGCAGGGACCGCAGCGCCCCGGCCAGCACCGCGGCAGCGGCTGGATTGTGCGCGACGTCGAGTATCCATTCGGGCGAGCCCGCGACGCGCTGGAAGCGCCCGGCGACGCGCGCTGCCGCAACGCCGGCCCGCAGGGTCGCCGTCGCCGTCGCCGCGGCCGCCGCCTGCTGCGGCCAGCGCCCGGCCGCGCAGGCACAGAGTTCCAGCCACGCGGCGATCGCCGTCGCGGCATTCGCGTACTGCACGTCCCCGCCCAGTGCCGGTGGCGGAAGGTCCGAGTGCGTGCCGCGCCCGCCCGACCAGTCCCAGCGCCCGTCGCCGGAATCCGTCCGAAGGCGCGCGGCGAACTCGCTGCCCGCCTGCACGCGCAGGGCGCCCAGCCGACGGATCGCGGAAGTTACCGACGCGGGCATGTCGGGCGCGCCCAGCACGGCGGGACGACCCTGCCTGAAGATTCCGGCCTTCTCGGCACCGATGTGCTCCACGGTCGGTCCGAGCAGGTCCATGTGGTCCAGCCCGACCGAGCAGACGACCGAGACGTCGGGGTCGAAGACGTTGGTGGCGTCGAGGCGCCCACCGAGCCCGACCTCGACGATCGCGACGTCGACCCGCTCGCGCTGGAACACGTCGAATGCCGCCAGCGTGCCGTACTCGAAGAAGGTCAGCGGCGAACTGCCGCGTGCCGTCTCGATGCGCTCGAAGGCGGCAATCAGCCGGTCGTCGGGGACGGGCTGGCCGTCGAGGGCGACACGCTCGTTGTAGCGGAGCAGGTGTGGCGACGTGTAGCTGCCGACACGCAGGCCCGCCGCGCGCGCGATGGCGACCAGGAACGCGACCGTCGATCCCTTGCCGTTGGTGCCGCCGACCAGCACGGTCGGCGTCGTCGGCGGCAGCAGCCCGAGCCGCAGCGCGATCGCGCGTACGCGGTCGAGCCCGAGGTCTATCGTCCGGGGATGCAGCGCCTGCTGGTGGGCCAGCCAGTCATCCAGCGTCCGCATGCTCTGCCGGCCGCGCAGGCTGCTTCATGAGCATGTGCAGCACGCGGCAGAGCCGCTCGCGCATGTCTCGACGGTCGACGATCATGTCGACCACGCCGTGCTCGAGCAGGAACTCGCTGCGCTGGAAGCCCTCGGGCAGGGTCTCCCGGACGGTCTGCTGGATAACCCGCGGGCCCGCGAAGCCGATCAGCGCCCGCGGCTCGGCGATGTTCAGGTCGCCGAGCATCGCCAGACTCGCCGAGACGCCGCCCGTGGTGGGGTCGGTGAGCACCGAGATGAAGGGCAGCCGCGCGCGCGCGAGGCGGGCCAGCGCGGCGCTGGTCTTGGCCATCTGCAGCAGCGACAGCAGGGCCTCCTGCATGCGTGCCCCACCGCTGGCCGAAAAGCACACCAGCGGGCAGCGGCGCCGGATCGCCTCGTCGACGGCGCGATGGAACCGCTCGCCCACGACCGAACCCATCGAGCCGCCCAGGAACTGGAACTCGAACGCGCAGGCGACGAGCGGCATCGCGTCAAGGGTGCCCGACATCACCACCAGGGCGTCGCGCTCGCCGGTGCTCTTCTGCGCCGCCACGAGGCGGTCGCGGTAACGCTTGCTGTCCTTGAAACGCAGCGGATCCTCGGGTGTGACGCCGGC
>JBIIDW010000278.1:0-4082 GCA_044238215.1 Steroidobacteraceae bacterium | reverse complement strand
ACCCCCGGATGGTGGCGAGCCGTCGCATGCTATCGTTCGCGCATGCTCCGCGACAGCATCCGAACCATCCCGGACTACCCCAGGCCCGGCATCCAGTTCCGCGACATCACGACGCTGCTCGGCAACGCTGTCGCCTTCCGCCGCGCGGTCGACGACCTGGTCGCGCCCTGGACCTCCAGCCGCATCGACAAGGTCGCCGGCATCGAGGCGCGCGGCTTCATCCTCGGTGGTGCGGTCGCCCACCAGCTGTCGGCCGGCTTCGTACCCGTGCGCAAGCGTGGCAAGTTGCCGCACGAGACCGTGCGCATCGCCTACTCGCTCGAATACGGCGTGGACGAGATGGAGGTTCACCGGGACGCGGTTGCACCCGGGGAACGCGTGATCATCGTCGACGACCTGATCGCGACCGGAGGCACGGCGACGGCCGCCATCAGCCTGCTGCGGATGATTGGCGCCGAGGTCGTCGCCGCCTGCTTCGTGATCAACCTGCCGGAGCTCGGCGGCGCGGGCCGGATCGAGGCCATGGGCGTGCCGGTACGCACGCTGGTCGCATTCGAGGGGCACTGAGGCTCGGGCGTCTCCAGGCTCGGCACGCAGGCTCCCCGGCTCGCGGCACGCGCCCGGCTTGCAGCGGCATCGCTCGGCGTTGCGCCACTGTCGGGCGCCGCTCAGTTCAGCGGGTCACGATGACGCTGCCGGTCTGCAAACGCTGCTCTGCGCCCGTATCCTGCGGCGGCACGTTCATGCCGCGCTGCACCGCTGGCCTGGCGGAGAGCCGCCCGAACCAGCGTGCCAGGCTCGGGAAGGGACCGAGGTCGACGCCCGACCAGTCGTGCTGGGCCACCCAGGGGTACACCGCGATGTCGGCAATCGAGTACTCGCCCGCCAGGTATTCGCGCTGCCCCAGCTGCCCGTCCATGACGCCGTAGAGCCGCCGCGTCTCGTTCTGGTAGCGATCGATGACCGCCGGGATCTTCTCGGGAAAGTAGCGGAAGAAGACGTTGGCCTGGCCCTGCATCGGGCCCACGCCCGACATCTGGAACATCAGCCACTGCATCACGCGCGAGCGGCCGAGCAGGTCTGCGGGCATCAGTCGCCCCGTCTTCTCGGCGAGGTAGGCGAGGATCGCCCCGGACTCGAACACCGCGAAACCGCCCTCGTCGTGGTCGACGAGCGCGGGAACCCGCCCGTTCGGGTTGATCGCGAGAAACGCGGGCTCCTTCTGCTCCAGCTTGCGCAGGCGCACCAGCCGGACCTCGTAGGGCAGTCCGAGCTCCTCCAGCGCGATCGAGACCTTGCGGCCATTCGGCGTGGGCGCGGTGAAGAGCTCGAGGCCCGCCGTGCTCACTGGATCAGCTGCTCGTCCCGCAGGCTCTGGATCATCGAGGTCTTCAGCAGGAACTGCCGAGCGAGCACGGGATCGGCCGCCTGACGCATGAAGTCCGCCTGGCGCTTCTGCTGGATCTGCGGGTCCTTCGCTTCCATCAGCTTCTTGTTGTTGATCGTGTGCTCCTGCACGAAACGCATGCAGATCAGCCGGCGCTGCCGGTCATAGCGATCGAGCAACGGGTCGGGATCCGCTCCCGCATGGATCTCGATGAGCTTGTTGGCCGCGTTCCACGCGTCGTGGATGCCGCCGTTGGCACCCATGCCCCCGAGCGGGTTGTTGAGGTGCGCCGAATCACCCGCAAGCAGCACGCGGCCGCGGCGGTAGGTCTTCGCCACACGCTGGTGCACGCGATAGATGGTGCGGTGGATGATCTCGTAGTCCTGGTCGTGCGGCGCCATGTGGTGCAGGCGGTCCTGGATCCACTGGTCCGAGAGCCAGAGCGCGTCGTCCTCGATCTTCGGATCGGTGGGGATCAGCACGCGCCAGAGCGAGGGCGTGCGCAGCAGCACCAGCCACTCCTCGGGGTCGGAGATGTAGTTCACCTGCGCCAGGTTGTGGAACTTGGTCTCGAGCGGGAACGGGGTCGATGCGACCAGGAACTTCTCCGGGTAGGTGAAGCCCTCGAAGGTGATGGCCACTGCCTTGCGCACCGCGCTGTCGGCGCCGTCGCAGGCGATCAGGTACGAGCCCTCGAGGAGCTTCTCCTGGCCCTTGTCCCAGACCAGTACCTCGACGCCGTCGGCGGTCTGGTGCACGCCCTTGACCATGTGGTCGTAAAGGCACTCGGCCACGTGCGAGTAGTTCCTCTGCAGCTCCTCCCAGATCAGGCGCGTGTACTTGAACTGCTCGACCTGCAAGCGGTAAGGGTGCTTCGTGTCCTCGGCCAGCACGCCGAGGTCGAACTCGGCGATCTCGCCAGTGCGACGGTCGCGGTACTGGTACTTCCGGCAGACGAGCCCCTGGGCCTTGAGCGGCTCGATGATGCCCATCTCGTCGATCATGTCGAGCGACGACGGATGGAACGTCGAGGCACGCAGCGTCTCGGGCAGGTCGTGGAGACCCTCCAGCAGCCGCACCGGAATACCGGCCTGCGCGAGCCGCAGTGCGGCGGTGCAGCCCACCGGCCCGGCGCCGGCGATGATCACGGGCTTGGAAATCGTCACGGGGTCTCCTCCCTCTTCTCGTCTGGATCCGTCCGTTCCATTCTACCCGCCAGGTGCGCGGACAAGCCGAGCAGCCGGTGATCGCGGGCCTCGAGCCTCGCGGGGCGCGCATCCTGCGGCCATCGCGCCCGCATATCGGCGTCGAGGGCCTCGACCACCGCGGGGTCGAGCCGCAGCGGTACGCCCTGGCGCGACCCGTCGATCCGCTCGATGGTCTCGCCAAAGCGATGCAGGTAGTCGCCCAGCCCGCCCGGCGCATTCAGGTCGCCGACCTCGAAGGGGCCCATGAACGCCCAGCGCCGGCCGAGCCCGTCGCGGATCGCGCGGTCGATGTCCTCGGCCGTGGCGACGCCCGCCGCCACCATCCGGTAGGCCTCGCCCAGCAGCGACCACTGCAGGCGGTTGAGCACGAAGCCGTGGATCTCCTGGCGCACGTGGATCGGCGACTGGCCGACGACCGTCATCAGCGCAAGCGTGCGCTCGACGACCGCAGGGTCAGTGAAGGGCGCGGGGCTGACCTCGACGAAGGGCACGAGGTGGGGCGGGTTGACCGGGTGCGCGACCAGGCAACGCGCGCGGCCCGGCAGGCCGTCGGCAAAGCTGGAGGTCGCGAAGGCTGAGGTCGAGCTGGCGAGCACGGTCGCCGGCGGCGCCAGCGCGTCGAGGCGCGAGAACAGCTCGCGCTTGACCGGCAGCGACTCCGCCGCGGACTCCTGGACGTAGCCGGCGCCCGCCAGCGCGGCCTCGAGCCGCGGCTCGAATGACACCCGCTCGACCACCCGGGCTGGCGGCTCGCGCAGCAGCCCTGCCGCGGCCAGGCCCTCGACGGCACCCGCCAGCGCGGCGCGGCAGCGCCCGAGCTGGTTCGGATCCACGTCGTGGACCCGAACCTCGAGCCCGGCGCGCGCGAACACGACGGCCCAGCTCGACCCCACGAGGCCGGCGCCGACCAGCGCCACCGGCCCGGTCATTGGCGACGGATGCATGGAAACATCGTACCAGCCAGCGTGCTAACCGCGCTTTCGCAGGCTGAGATGTCTGCACGTCGCCGCGGGGTTCAGGGCCGCCACGCCGACCGAACCCGGGGCGCCAGGGGTGTCCGGCTTTCTAGCCCGGTGCGCCGCCGCCCTTGCGTGGCTCCAGGGTGATGTGGGTCGTGAATCTGCCTGTACGTTCGGCCACCGAGCCGAGTTCGCGGTCCCAGACGACCGGGAACAGTTCGTCAGGCGGCTCGGCCCCGTCGGCGAGCGGGTAGGGGTGGGTCGAAGCTTCCACCTCGTGATAGACGGTGCCGCGCCAGCGGACGTCGTCGCCGAACCACCTGGACGAGAAGCCGATGCGCAGCCCTGGACCGACGCCCTCGGCCTGACCGAGCGAGCCGTGAATGCAATACGGATGCACCATGATCGCGTCCCCCTTGCGCGCCACGTGCACCTTGCGTTCGTAGCCGCCCTCGGCGAGGTAGGCATCGATCTCGCGCGGCTCGCGATAACCGGGCAGCAGCGGCAGCCCGGGCTTCTGGATCGGCG
>JBIIDW010000277.1:0-4092 GCA_044238215.1 Steroidobacteraceae bacterium | reverse complement strand
TGATCAGCGGCACGTCGAAGACGTGGCCGACCTGCGCCAGGGCCTCGGGGAAGTCGCGGCCCTCGGGTTTGGTGAGTCCCATGGTGAAGGCGAGATGCGTGCCGCCGGGCGCCGTGCCGATGAACGCCCGGTGGATGTTGCTGCCGTACTCGGTCCAGTCCCAATCGGAAGGCGGCACGAAGGTCCGGAACCCGGGCAACGCCTGCAGGCGCGCGGCCAGGCCGTCGACGTCGTGGCTGACGATCATCTCGACGCCAGCCCAGCGCGCCGCCATCGGCCGACTCCTGGGCCGCTCGGCGCCGGCGACGATCCGCACCATGCCGCGCGTCGCGCCCGGCGAGCGCAGCACCTTCGCGCGGGCGCCGGCGCTGCCGCCCGCGATTCCCCAGAGGCCCTCGATGCGCGAATCGACGGCATGCTCAGCGACGACCTCCCAGCCGAGCGCGGACTCGAACAGGGTAGCGAGCGCGGCGGGCTGGCCGCAGGCGATCGTCATGCACTGCAACGCCGTCACGTGCGGATCTTTCATGCCTGCATCCTCCGGCCGCGCGAATGGGGCGGCACCCGGTCGGCGGATTGTATAGTCAGGCAATGGACACCTCGACACAGCCTCCCGCCGGCGAACTGCGGGCGAACTTCGGCGCCGTCCTGGCGAGCATGATGGGCCTCGCGTTCAGCATCGCCACGCTCGGCTTTACCTACTCGATCGGCGCCTTCATCAATCCGCTCGTGGCGGAATTCGGCTGGACCCGGCAGGACATCCTGTCAGCCCAGCTGTTCATCACCGTGCCGACCATCTTCACGAGTGCGGCGGTCGGGTGGCTCGCCGACCGGCACGGCGTCCGTCGGCTGATCCTCGCTTCACAGGCGCTGTTCGGCCTGTCCTTCTTCGCGCTGGCGCTGCTGCTGGACTCGCTGACGGGCCTCTACGTCATCTACTTCCTGATGGCGGTGGGCGCCGGCGGCACCGTCGGCATAGGGTTCGCACGGCTCCTGTCGGAACGCTTCGAGCGCCAGCGCGGCCTGGCGCTCGGGATCGCCATGTCGGGCACCGGTCTTTGCGGCTTCCTCGTCCCACCCTACGCCACCTGGGCGATCGAGCAGTTCGGCTGGCGCGGGGGGTTCGCCGCGCTCGGGCTGCTGCCGCTGCTGGTCGCCCTGCCGTTGACCTGGCGCTACCTGCACGACCGCCCGCTCCGCGCCGCCGTCTCGTCCGCCGGTGCCGCTCCGACGGCACCCGCGGCCAGCCACCCGGCCGATGCTTCCCGCGGCCTGACGCTGCGCGCCGCACTGCGGAACTACCGCTTCTGGTTCATGTCCGTCGGCCTGCTGGTGTGCTCGGGCGTGGTCACGGCCTTCGTCACGAACATCGTCCCGCTGCTGCAGGAGCAGGGCCACGCGGCGAGCCGCGCGGCGCTTGCAGCCTCGGTGTTCGGCATATCGGTGCTGGTGGGACGGATCGCAGTCGGCTATCTGATCGACCGCTACTTCGCGCCCTGGGTCGGCGCGGCGCTGATGTTCCCGGCGGCCGCCGCAGTCTTCTGTCTCGCGGCCTTCGACCCCGGGATCGGCTTCAGCGTTGCCGTGGTCTTCCTCGCCGGCCTCGCCGCCGGCGCGGAGGTCGACCTGATGGCCTATCTCTGCTCGCGGTATTTCGGCCTGCGCGAGTACGGGCGAATCTTCGCCGGGCTCTACATCGCCTTCGCCATCGGGCCGGGCGTGTTCGTGCCGGTCTTCGGCCGCGCCCGCGACGTGGCGGGAAGCTACGACCCGGGGCTTTTCGGCGTGGCCGCGGGCATCGGGCTGTTCGGAGTGCTGCTGCTGCTGCTGGGCCCCTACCCCGCGTTCAGCGGCGACACCGACGGCAGCGAGTCCGGCAGCAGGCAGCCATGAAAAAGGCCGGGGTGTCGCCACCCCGGCCCCAGCGAATCGGACCGACGACGCGGAAGCGCCGCCGGTCGTTCGCGCGCTTACTTCCGGGCGCCGAAGTTGTACTTGAAGTTCACGCCCCAGGTACGCGGGTCCTGCAGGTAGACCAGGTCGGACAACGACGAGACGATCTGCGCCGAGTTGGTGCAGTTGCGGCAGTTGGCCTGAACGGACCAGCCCGCCGACTCGTGCGCGAACGTCAGGCCGAGGTCGACCTGATCGTAAGCGGCCACCAGCGAAGGCGGCGCGCCGTTGGTGCCGACGTTGTTCGGGCCGGTGCGCGACCAGAGCACGTTCGGGGTGAGCGTCAGGTCGCTGCCGAGCCTGAACTCGTAGCTGCCGCCCAGGGTGAGCGTGTCGGGCGTGCGCACCGGCGGCGCGATGCCGCCCGCCGGGTTCACGATGCCCTGGTTGCAGCGCGCGACGTTGCCGCCGGCCTGCCCGTTGATGCCCGCCAGGCACTCGCGCTGCTGCGTGAGGATACCCGGGTCGATGTCGACGTACTTCGCGTCCTGCAGGCCGAGGAAGGCGAACATGGTGAGCCCCTCGACCGGCGAGGCGATCAGTTCGAACTCGACGCCCTTGTTGTCGAAGCCGGCGAAGTTGCGCGTGATGAACGAGATGGCGCCGTTCGGCGCCACGAACGCCGAGGGCGTCTGCAGGTCCTGAACGTCGGTCAGGAACGCCGTCACGTTGAAGCGCAGCTTGCGGTCGAACCACTCGGAGCGCAGGCCGGCCTCATACGACCACACCTTCTCGGGTGCGAACGCCTGGTTGGCCACCGACGTCGTGCCACGCGCGTTCCAGCCGCCCGACTTGAAGCCACGGGTCGCGCTCGCGAACACGTTGACGTCGTTGTTGACGTCGTACTTGAGCGCGACGCGCGGCGTGAACAGCTTGGTGTTCTGCTCGAGCGGGATGCCCGCGGCAACCAGGTTCGCCGAGCTTACGCGGTTCGCGATCGGCGTGGCGATGCGCGGGTTGACGTTCGGCGTGAAGGCGACTTCCTTGGTCTCGTCGGTGTACCGACCGCCGACCGTCAGGGTAAGCGCATCGGCGAAGGTGAAGTCCCACTGCGTGTAGGCCGCCCAGGCCTTCACGTCGTTCTCCAGGATGCGGTCCTCGAGCACCAGCGAGACGGGGATCACCGTTCCCGCGACCGGCACCGTGATGCCGAAGATGTCGGCGAAGTCGGTCTTGTTGCTCTCGTCGAGGTAGTACGCGCCGGCCACGTAGCGGATCGAATCGCTCAGCTCGCCGTTGAGCTTGATCTCCTGGCTCAGCTGCCTGTGCTTGCCGTCGTTGGCGATGACGAAGCCGCCGACGGGGTCGACCGCGATCGGCGCGCCGAGCGGAACGCCGTTCGTGGCCGAGGTGTTGCGCAGCAGGTTGCCGTTGAAGAAGTCGATGGCGAACTGCTGCTCGAGGTCGACGTAGCCGGTGATGAAGCTGAGGTCACCCAGCCCCGTCTCGACACGCACGTTCGAGGTCACGAACGTGTTCTTGACCGTGTTGCCGAGGTTGAGGTTCGCCTTGCGGCCAGCGATCAGGCCGGCGAGCGGCGTGCCCGTCTGGCGCAGGCCCGTGCACGCGAAGCGCGAGCGGGTGATCGTGCCGGCGCAGCGCGCCTCGACGCTCTGGGCCGAAGGCGAGGTGGGCGGAAGACCCGCGCGCCAGGAGATCAGGTCGACCTGCACGCCGCCGGCGGCGATCGGCACCAGCGGCCCGCCGACCTGGCCGGTGCGGTAGGCCACTCCGCCCGAACCACCCGCGAAATTCAGCATGTTCAGGCCGTTGTCCTCGACGTACTGGGCAGACAGGTCCCAGGTGATCGAGTCGGTGGCGAGCCAGCGAAGCGCTGCGCGCACGCCGAAGGTGTCGGTGCGGTTGAGATCGTCCTCGCCGGTGACCGGGTTCGATACGTATCCGTCGTCCTTGACGTAGTAGCCGGAGAACTTGGTCAGGAACCGGTCGCTGACCGGCACGTCGACCGAGCCGCGCACCGTCTGCTTGTTGAACTGCCCGAAGCCGGCCTCGATGTAGCCGCCGAACTCCTCAGCCGGCTTGCGCAGGATGATGTTCACCGCGCCGCCGGTGGTGTTGCGGCCGAACAGCGTGCCCTGCGGGCCGCGCAGCACCTCGATGCGCTCGACGTCGAACAGG
>JBIIDW010000275.1:0-4111 GCA_044238215.1 Steroidobacteraceae bacterium | reverse complement strand
GCCGCGTCGACCGGATCGACCTCGTCGATGACTTTCTGGAAGGACCCGCGGCCCAGCTCGTCGAGGGCGGAGACCGAGAGCTCGTGCCGCAGCAGGCTCTTCGGCGTCATCACGATCAGTGGCTTGCGGAAGTTCTGCAGCATCTGCCGGCGGAGCATGTGGAACATCTGTGCGGGCGTGGACGGGACGCACACCTGCATGTTGAGCTCGGCGCAGAGCTGCAGGAACCGCTCCAGTCGCGCCGACGAATGCTCGGGCCCCTGGCCCTCGTAGCCGTGTGGCAGGAACAGCGCGAGTCCGCAGAGACGGCCCCACTTCGACTCGCCGGAACTGATGAACTGGTCGATGATGACCTGGGCGCCGTTGGCAAAATCGCCGAACTGCCCCTCCCAGATCACGAGCGCATCCGGGTCGGTCTGCGAGTAGCCGTACTCGAAGGCCATGACGGCCTCTTCCGACAGCACCGAGTCGATGACCTGGAAGCGAGGCTGGCGCTCGGCCACGTGCTGCAGCGGCACGTGGACTTCGCCAGTCTGCTGATGGTGGAACACCGCGTGCCGATGGAAGAAGGTGCCGCGGCCGCAGTCCTGGCCCGAAATGCGCACAGAGTAGCCGTCCTCGAGCAGGCTCGCGTACGCCAGTGTTTCCGCGCAGCCCCAGTCCAGCGGCATCTCCCCGGCGATCATCTTGACGCGGTTGGCCACCACCTGCTGCACCCGCGAGTGCAGCGGGAACCCATCGGGCACCGCCGTGATGCGCGCGCCGAGCGCGCGCAGCCTGGCGAGGTCCACGCCGGTCGTGACCCGCTCGTACCAGTCGGCCGCCGCCAGGAACCTGCTCCAGTCGACGGTGTACTTGTTGCCGATCATGCCGAGCGAGGCACGGGCCAGCGGCCGCCCCTCCTCGAGGCCCGCCCGGTATTCCTCGACCATCGCGACCGCCTCGGCTTCCGTGAGCACGCCCTCGGCGGCGAGCCGGTCGGCATAGAGCCGGCGGGCCGTGGGATGCTTGCGGATGACCGAGTACATCACCGGCTGGGTCGCCGCAGGTTCGTCGGCCTCGTTGTGACCGAGGCGGCGATAGCAGACGAGGTCGATGACGACGTCCTTGTGGAAGCGCATCCGGTACTTCAGCGCGAGCCGCGCGACGAACACGACCGCCTCGGGGTCGTCCGCGTTGACGTGGAAGATCGGCGCCTCGAGGATCTTCGCGACGTCCGAGCAGTAGATGGTCGAGCGGGCGTCGTCGGGCCGCGAGGTGGTGAAGCCCACCTGGTTGTTGACGACCACGTGCACCGAACCGCCCGTGTAGTAGCCACGCGCCTGCGAAAGCTGCATGGTCTCCATGACGACGCCCTGCCCGGCGAAAGCCGCGTCGCCGTGGATCAGCACCGGCACGACCCGGTCGCCCGCGACGTCGCCGCGACGCTCCTGGCGGGCGCGAACCGAGCCCTCGACCACGGGGTTCACGACCTCCAGATGGGAGGGGTTGAAGGCCAGGCCGACGTGCACGTTGCCGCCAGGGGTGCGCAGGTCGGACGAGAATCCCTTGTGGTACTTGACGTCGCCCGAGCCCTTGAGGTGTGCGGTCTCGTACTTGCCCTCGAACTCGGAGAACAGCACCGACGGCGCCTTGCCCAGCACGTTGACGAGCACGTTCAGGCGACCGCGGTGCGCCATGCCGATGACGAACTCCTCGACGCCGCCCCCGCCCCCCTGCTGGATCATGTCGTCGAGCAGAGGAATCAGCGCGTCGCCGCCCTCGAGCGAGAAGCGCTTCTGCCCCACGTAGCGGGTGTGCAGGTAGCGCTCGAGGCCCTCGGCGGCGGTGAGCTGCCAGAGGATGTTGCGCTTCTCCTCGGCAGCGAACGCGTGGTGCAGGCGACCCTGCTGGAACTCGTCCTGGAGCCACAGGCGCTCCTCGGTGTTCGACACGTGGGCGAACTCCGCACCGACGCTGCCGCAATAGATGTGGGTGAGCGTGGCGATGATCTCGCGCAGCGTGGCACGGGGCGCGATGCGATCGACCCGGCTGCCGGTGAAGAACTCGGTGTCCAGGTCCGACTCGCTCAGGCCGAAGTAATCGAGGTCGAGCACCCGCGGCCGCTGCGGCTTGATGAGCCCGAGCGGATCGAGTTTCGCGACCAGGTGACCGCGGTTGGAGTAGATCTGGATCAGCCGGGACACCGCGCCCTGCTTGGCACTGAGGCCAACCGGCTCGGCCGCTGCCACGGCCGGAGAGGCACGGGAAACGCGGGCCCTCTCGGCGATGGCTGCCTGGATCGAGCGATGCGAGGCTTCGCGGGCGGGCGCCGCGGCCAACCGCAGGAAGTACTCGCGCCAGCGCTCGTCGACGCTCGAAGGGTCCGCGACGTACTGCTCGTAAAGGGCCTCGACGTAGTCGGCGTTGCCGCCGTAGAGAGGGGTGGACTCCAGTTGCTCGCCGCGCGTTGCGCCCATGAGAAAAGACAACCTCCGGAAAGGCCCGATCGGGCCCGGTAGTTTAACGGAATCCGGGTCTCCGGCGCCAAAGCGGCGCCGGCGGGTCAGGGTGCGCCGAAGCTGCCGGTGGACAGCTTCTCGAGCAGCCACAGTTCGTAGGTCACCAGCACCACGTAGCCGGCCAGCACGGCGTACAGGATGTAGCCGACCGGCAGGCGGCCAAACGCGCGGTGACGCGACAGCAGCGTCAGCAGCAGCACGCCGCCGGACGTCAGCAGCATCTTGGAGATCGCGAATCCCCTGCCGCTGCCCAGCACCAGGGGCTCCATGAACGGGTTGATCTCGTGGGCACCGAGGTTGATCAGGGTCAGCGTCAGGAACGCATCGGCGACTGACAGCAGCACGATCAGCAGCGCCACCGCAAGCCAGCGCGGGTGGTACCAGTCGAGCGCGGCGATGTGCCGTTCGTCCTGCCGCCGCGGCAGCCGGCGGCGCGGGGACATCCCGCCGAAGATCACACCCCAGAACGTCCGCGCGCGCCGGTCGACGCCGCTGCGGCGCTCCGGCGGGGCTGGTGAATCCGTTCCTGTGCGGGAGCGCGCCACGCCGGAATTCTAGTACGCCGGCACGCGGCTTCCCTCACGGCCGACGTGACGCGGATCGCAGTTCGCGGCGGTTCAGCGCAGGGCGCGCCGGAAGAACACCGAGACCTCCACGCGGTCGTACCGGAAAACGCCGACGTTGGACTCGTTCCGGGTCAGTCTGACCTGGGGGCCGACGCTCCAGCCCTGCGCCCCACGGCTGCGTAATTCGACGCCCACCAGCCCCACCCACTGCCTGTCCAGCCGATCGACGCGCTGGAACCCGCGGGCGCCGAAGAAGTCGGAGGTCAGCCACGAGACCTCGCCGTAGACGGTGGCACCGCGGCGAAGTTCGCGCGCGGCGAACAGGCGTGCGCCCCAGCGGTCGTTGGAGAAGGGCGAACTGCGGTCCCGGGTAACGTCGCGCCCGCCGAGCAGCGCCAACCCCAGCCTGGGCAGGCCGCCGGCGCGCGCCTGCGTCTGCAGTGCCCCACCCCAGACGTACCTGCGCACATCCAGCGGTTCGAAATCCGGCTGTCGGTAATCGAGCGCGATGGCCCGTGCGAGGCCGACGAGCTCGGCGCCCTCCCGCACGGGGATCGATGCCGATACTTCAGCGTACGGCGCGACGAAATGCTCCCGCCCGTCGAGCAGGCCGCCCGTGGCGTGGAGCGCGGCGCCCCACTGCAGCGTCCCGGCCCGTCCCTCGATCGCCCCGCCGCCATCGACGACCGTCTGGTCGAAGTCGTGCGCGTCGACGTTGACGCGGTGACCTGCGCGCAACGTCGCGGACAGCCGCGCCGGCAGGCTGCCCAGCGGGCGCCTCGCCCTGAAATCGGCCCCTGCCTCGACGAACGGCGAGGCCTGCCGCTGCTCGCGCGGATCCAGCTGGAAACCGAAGAACGCCGACTCCGAGGTCGCCGCATTGGCGTTCGAGTCGTACCCGCCACCCGCCGACCAGGCGATCTCCGCCGTCCGCAGGGCCGGCGCGGAAGCGGTCGGCGGCGCCTCCGCCGCCGAACCTGCGAGTTCGCGGTCCGCGATCTCGCGCGTCAGCGCCGAATCGCCCTGCTAGCTCAGCAGGCGGTA
>JBIIDW010000276.1:0-4111 GCA_044238215.1 Steroidobacteraceae bacterium | reverse complement strand
GCTGGGGGTGGCCCGTGCAGGCGACGTGATCGTCGTGGCGGCGCAGGGGCGCATGCATCAGGGCGTCTGGGGCAGCGGCCTGACGATGTCGGCGCGTAACCTCGGCGTCGAGGCCGTGGTCGTCGACGGTGCCGTGATGGACAGCCGCGCGATCCTCGCGCGCGACGTGCCGGTGTTCAGCCGGGGCAGCCATCCGGCGCACGGCTCGCGCGACAAGCCGGGTTCGGTCAACGTGCCGGTGAGCTGCGGCGGGGTCATCGTCAACCCGGGCGACCTCGTGTTCGGCGACCTCGACGGCGTCGTGGTCGTGCGGCGGGAGGATGCGGCGGCGATCCTTGCCGCCTGCGAGGCGAAGAGCGCACAGTTGCGCAGCGCGGCGGCGGCGATGGGCGCCTCCAGGCAGACTTTCTTCGACCTGATCGGCGGCCGTGACGCCATCGTGCGCGCCGGCGTGGAGTGGATCGAATGAACATCGACCCCGTGGCGGCCACAGCCGCCTACATCGACGGCCTCGGCGCCGAGGCGCTGGCGCGGGCCGCGGCCTACACCTCCGGCAACCAGGTGCTGCTGTTCGCCGGCCTGCTGGTGACCGCGGCGACGGCGTGGCTCGTGGTGCGCTCCCGCTGGCTGGAGCGGATCGATGCCCGCCTGGGCCGCCGTGGCCGCAACCTGCGGGCGCTCGCGGTCGCCGCAGCGTTCATCGTGATCTGGAGCCTGCTGACGCTGCCATGGTCGCTCTACACCGACTGGTGGCGCGAGCGCAGCTACGGCCGCAGCAGCCAGCCACTGGGGGATTTCCTCGCCCAGGGCGCGATCGGTCTCGTCCTCGGTGTGGTGATCGGCGCGCTGTTCCTCACCGGCGTGTACGCGCTGATCCGGCGCGCCGGCCGGTCCTGGTGGCTGTGGTCGGGCGGCCTGGCGGCGGGCACCACCGCGCTGTTGCTGCTGGTGTCGCCGGTGTTCATCGAACCGCTGTTCAACGACTACCGGCCGCTGCCCGCCGGCCCCGTGCGCGACGCGCTGCACGGCATGGCCTACGAGGCCGGCATCCCCGCCGACCGCATCTTCGTCTACGACGGCTCGCGGCAGTCCAACAACTTCACCGCCAACGTCGCCGGGCTGGGGCCGGTCGCCCGGATCGCGATCTCCGACGTGGCGCTGCGCGGCGCGTCGCTCGACGAGGTGCGGGCGGTCACGGCGCACGAGATCGGTCACTACGTTCTCGACCACGTCTGGCGCTCCGTGCTGGTGCTGTCGCTGGTGGCGGTGCTGGCCTTCCTGCTGGTCGACCGCCTGTACCCGTGGGCGGCGCGCCTGCTCGGCAGCCGGGCGGCGCTGGGCGACCCGGCCGGGCTCCCGGTGCTGGTGCTGCTGCTGTCGCTGGCCGCCCTGCTGGCGCAGCCCGTGCTCAACACGATGTCGCGCCGCGCGGAGATCGAGGCCGACCAGTACTCGCTGCGAACCGCCAGGCTGCCGGACGCACTGGCCTCGGCGCTGGTCAAGACCGCCGAGTACCGCGATCCGCGTCCGCACCCGCTGCAGGAGTGGCTGTTCTACACGCACCCTTCGGTCGAGCGTCGCGTGCGCATGGCCATGGACTGGAAGGCGGCGGCAGCGCCATGACGGATCGTCGCGACGTGCTGGGCATGATGGCGGCGTCGGCGCTGCTCCCCGCGGCGGCGGTTGCCGCGTCGGCAACCCGGGTGGCCCGGACTTCCGCCCTCGACGAGCTCTTCGAGCGCCACGACGGGCTGGGCATGGCGGAACTCGTGCGCCGCCGCGAGGTCTCGGCTGCGGAGCTGCTGGAGGCGGCCATCGCGCGCTGCGACGCCGTGGCGGGCACGCTGAATGCCGTGCCGCTGCGCCACGACGCCGAGGCGCGCGCGCAACTCGCGGCGTTGCCGGCCGGGGCCCCGTTCGCCGGCGTGCCCTTCCTGCTCAAGGATCTCAATGTGGCGCTGGCCGGCACGGTCACGAGCAACGGCAGCCGCTTCTTCCGCGACGCGCGGCACGCCGAGGACAGCGAGATCGTCCGGCGCTACCGGGCGGCCGGGCTGGTGATCTTCGGCAAGACGAGCTCGCCCGAACTCGGGCTCACCGGCACCGCGGAGTCCGTGCTGCACGGTGCGACCCGCAATCCGTGGAACCTGGACCGCATCGTCGGCGGTTCGTCCGGTGGCGCGGGGGCCGTGGTCGCCGCGCGGGTGGTGCCGATCGCGCACGCCAGCGACGGTGCAGGCTCGATCCGCACTCCCGCCTCGTGCTGTGGCGTGTTCGGCCTCAAGCCCAGCCGGGGCCGTGTGCCGCTGGGGCCGGCGCGACTCGAAGGCTGGAACGGACTGTCGACCCAGCACGCGGTGTCGCTGTCGGTGCGCGACAACGCGGCGCTGCTCGATGCGACCGCGGGTCCCGAGACCGGCTCGCCCTACCTCGCGCCGCCGTCCGCGCGACCCTGGCTGTCCGAGGTTGGGGCCGATCCGGGGCGGCTGCGTGTGGCGCTGGTCGAGACGCCGCTCGGCGGTACGCCGGTCGATCCGGTCGTACAGGCCGCGCTGCTCGACACGGCGCGGCTGCTCGAGAGCCTGGGCCACCGCGTCGAGCCTGCGCGCCTGCCCGTCGATCACACCGCCACCAACGCCGCGATGCTCGCCACGCTGGGCGTAAGCACGCTGCTCGCGGTGCGCGAGCGCGAGCAGGCCCTGGGTCGGGCGGCGGGCCCCGACGACCTGGAGCCGATCACCGCGTGGTTCGCGGAGATCGGGCGTGGGATCGACGGACTGGGCTACGCCCGCGCCCGCCAGGCCTTCGACGCCGCGGGCCGGGCGATGGCTCGTTTCCACGAGCGCCACGACGTCGTGCTGTCGCCGACGCTGGCGAAGCCGCCGCTGCCACTCGGCGTCATCGGGTTGAGCCCTCGCGACCGCGACGCGTTCGTGCGCGAGATCGTCGAGTTCGGGCCGTTCGCCGCGGTCGCCAACATGACGGGCCAGCCGGCGATGTCGGTGCCGCTGGCGTGGACCGGTGACGGATTGCCGATGGGCATGATGTTCGCTGCCGCGTTGGGCAACGAGGCGCTGCTGTACCGTCTCGCCGGGCAACTGGAGCAGGCACGCCCCTGGCGCGGCCGGCGCCCGCCGCAGGCCGTGCCGCTCAGGCCTGCCGGGGCAGCGTAGCGGGTGGCGGGAACGCCGGGAACCGCAGCAGCATCACGCCGGCGATCGCGAGCAGCACGCAGTGGCCGGCCAGCGCCAGCGGATACCCGCCGCCCGCATCGACCACCATCGCGGTCACAACCGGACCGATGCCGCCACTGAGCGAGTAGATGCCGTAGTAGGAGCCGTAGATCCGGCTGAAGTGGAATGGCCCGAAGTAGCGGCCCGTCAGGTAGGCGAGCACGTCGACCTCGGCGCCTGCGGCGAGGCCGATCAGGATGGCCGCCACGAAGGCCATGGAGCCGTCGGCGCCGGCGGCGAGCAGGCCGATGCCGACGATGGGTGCCACGAGGAAGGCGAGCGCGACCCGCGGTGCGAAGAACCGGTCCATCAGCCAGCCGGTGACGAGCCGCGCGGTGGTCACGGCCACGAACACCGAGGACTGCACCAGGGCGGCGAGCATGGGCGAGACGCCGCGGCTGGTCAGCATCGGCACGAGGTGCAGCATCACGCTCTGCACCGCGAAGCCGATCAGGAAGAACGTGACCATGATGAACCAGAAGCCGCGGCTGCGCAGCGCAGTCCCGAAGGGAATGCCGTGCGTCGCGGCGGGCCCGCGGCCTGCCGCCGCAGCCCCCTCTTCCGCGGCCGGCGGCGGGTCACCGTCGGGACGCTGGCCGACCGACTCCGGGCTGTCCTTCAGCAGCAGGATCATCGCCGGCAGCGCGATCACCGCGATCGCGGCGGCGAGCAGCAGGTAGGCCGTGCGCCAGCCGTAGTGCTCGATGGCGGCCTGCACGTACAGCGGCCAGAGAAAGCCGCCGAGGCCGATACCGGACAGCGCAATCCCGAGGGCGAGGCCGCGGCGCCGGTCGAACCACAGCGTGATGACACGCGCGAACGCCACGTGCGTGGTGCCGAGCGCGAGCACGGCCAGCAGGAAATAGCGGGCGTAGAAG
>JBIIDW010000274.1:0-4112 GCA_044238215.1 Steroidobacteraceae bacterium | reverse complement strand
GTTCATGAACTCGGCCTTGCCGAGGATGTCGCAGCCGGTCTCCGCGCTGAGCCTCTCCAACCGGATGAGCGGCGTGCGGCCGATGGCGTCGACGAAACCGTTCCTGAAACGCACGGGCAGGCTGACCTCGGGGGCACCCGGCAAGGCGCGCGGGGCAGTGGCGCATTGTCGCCCGCGGCGGCCCCGGACGGAATCCGCCCGGCCCCGCAGCCACATGCCGGACCGGCATGGCGACCTGCCGGTCCGGCAGCACGACTGGACAGTCGGCCGTCGACCGGCAACCATGCCCGCCGATGAAGCTCCAGCAACTGCGCTACCTGGCCGCCATCGTCGACAACGGCCTGAACATCTCGGCGGCGGCCGAGAAGCTCCACACCTCTCAGCCCGGCGTCAGCCGCCAGATCAAGCTGCTCGAGGACGAACTGGGCTTCGAGCTGTTCATCCGCGAAGGGCGAGCGCTGACCCGCCTCACGCAGTCCGGGCAACGCGTCGTCGAACGCGCCCAGCGCATCCTGCGCGAGGCGCAGGCGATCCGCGCGATGTCGCTGGACGTGCGCGACTCGCAGCGCGGCACCCTGTCGATCGCCACGACCCACACCCAGGCGCGCTACGTGCTGCCGCCGGTGATCGCGAAGTTCCGCGAGAAGTATCCCAAGGTGCGCCTGCACCTGCATCAGGGCACCTCGGAGCAGATCGCCGAGATGCTCAACTCGGAGCACGTCGATCTCGCGATCGCGACCGGCTCGCGCGAGCAGTTCCCCAACTGCGTGCTGCTGCCCTGCTACGAGTGGTACCGGCGGATCGTGGTGCCCCGCGCGCATCCGCTTGCCCGGGCGCGCCACGTGTCGATCGAGAAGCTCGCCACCTTCCCGATCGTCACCTATGTGTTCAGCCTGAGCGGGCCGTCGTCGCTGCCCGCCGCCTTCGAGCGCGCCGGCCTGGAGCCGGACATCGCGCTCACGGCGCGCGACGCCGATGTGATCAAGACCTACGTGAAGCTCGGGCTCGGCGTCGGCGTGGTCGCCGCCATGGCGCTCGACCCGGCGGAGGACGCCGACCTGGTGTCGCTCGACGCCAGCCACCTGTTCCCGCGCCACCTGACCTGGGTCGGTTTCCGTCGCGGGGTGTTCCTGCGGCGCTATGCGCAGGACTTCATGCAGCTGCTGGCGCCGCACCTCGAGCGATCGCGTGTCGCCAAGGCCAGCCAGTCCGCAGACCAGGACGCGGTCGACGCGATCTTCGCGGGCGTGACGCTGCCGGTTTACGCCTGAGTCGACGGGAAGTCCCAGGTCTTCAGCAGGCGCCCGCCGAACCCGCGCCGACCGTCGATCCCGAGGCGGCGCAGGCTCGCCCAGTAACCGGCCTGCACCGAACTGAACGCGGGCTTGCCGCGCTCCGCCTCGAACAGGTCGATGGCCTCCACCGAGCCCACGCCGGTGCAGGGCAGGTACATGGCCTGGGCCTCGGGCACGTCGGTCTCGAGCGCGAAGTCGGCCACGCGCCGCGCCGGCAGGGTCACGGCCTCGTTGCGCCACATGTCCATGGAGCGATCGAGCCCGAGCCCGCGGATCGCGGCGACCTCGACGCCGATGCGCCGCAGGAAGCCCGCCACGGTCGCGTTGCCGCCGTCGCTGTAGGGCGTGGCCACGGCGACGCGACTCAGGCCGAGGGCCGCCATGGCCTCGCGCGAGGCGGCCGCGGCGGTGATGACGGGCAAGCCGGCGAGCGCCTCCAGGCGCGCGTCCTCGGCCGGCCCCGAGCACTTCATCGAGGCCGTCGTGCAACCCACCAGCAGCAGCCGTGCGCCCCAGGCCTTCAGCTCCACCATGGCCTGCACCATGCCGTCCGCCAGTTCACCGCAGTAGTCGACGGCGGAGGCCGGCGGGAAGCCGAAGGGCGCGAACCGGAACTCGACTCCTTCGGGCTGGAGCCGACGGAACTCGGCCTCGTGGACCGCATTCCCCGCGGGCACCAGCACCCCGATGCGGACCGCGCCTGCATTCGTCATGTGTCCTCCACTGCCCGGCAGCCCGGGCGCTCAGCCGTTCGCCAGCGAGGATACGATACGTCCGTCGCGGATGCGGATCACGCGGTCCGTTTCCAACGCGAAATTGTCGTCGTGCGTGACCATCACGAACGCCGTGCGCGACTCGCGCGCGAGCCGCCGCATCAGGTCGAAGACCACGCGGCCGCTCTTCGAGTCGAGGTTGCCGGTCGGCTCGTCGGCGAGCACCAGCGCCGGCTCGTTCGCCAGCGCGCGCACCACCGCCACGCGCTGCTGCTGGCCACCCGACAGCTGGCCCGGTCGCACGTCCAGCTTGTCGCCCAGCCCGACGAACTCCAGCAGTCCGCGCATCCGCTCCACCTGCTGCGACTGCCAGCGCGCGCCGCGCATGCGGCAGGGCATCAGCGCGTTCTCCATCACCGTGAATTCGGGCAGCAGGTAGTGGAACTGGAAGATGAAGCCGATGCGGTCGCGCCGCAGCCGCGCGCGCTCGACCTCCGGCAGGCCGCCCGCCTCCTCGCCGCTGACGCGCACGTGCCCCGTGCTCGGCCGGTCGAGGAGGCCCATCAGGTTCAGCAGCGTGGTCTTGCCCGAGCCGCTGCCGCCGACGATGGCGACGAACTCGCCCGGGTCGATGCGGAACGACACGTCGAACAGCACCGGCGTCTCCAGCGCGCCGTTGACGTAGGTCTTGCCGACCCCGTCGAGTTCGATGACCGGCACCGGCTGCTCAGGCACCGCGGATCACCTGCATCGGATCGACGCTGCCGGCACGCCGCGCCGGGAACCAGGCGGCGACCGCACCGGTCGCGACGGCGATCGCCGAGGCACCGAGCAGCAGCGAGGGGACGATCTCGATGTCGAACACCGGACTGACCTTGCCGTCGGGGCCGACGCTGCGCACGTTGGCCAGCGCCTCGAGCAGGGCGACGGCGAGCGGCACGCCCGCGCAACAGCCCAGCACTGCCAGCAGGAAACCCTCGACCACGAAGATGGTCTGGATCTCCTGCGGCGTGGCGCCCATCGCCTTGAGGATGCCGATCTCGCGGTACTTGCCGGTCACCGACATGATCAGGATGCTCGCGATGCCGAAGCCGGCGGCGATCACCGCCATCACGAGGATCAGGTTGGAGGTCTGGCTCTGACTGGTCAGGTTGCGGAACAGGTTGGGGTTGTCGCCGATCCAGTTGCGCACCTTGAAGGGCACTCGCGCCGCCAGGTCCGCCGCGCGCGTGTCCGCGTCATAGAGGTCCGGAACGCGCAGCCCGACCTGGCTCACCGCCGTGCCGAGCGAGAGCAGCGACTGGCCGTCGCGCAGCGTCATGAAGATCACGCCGTCGTCGACGGGCCCGAAGCCGGTATCGTAGATCCCGCCGACGGTGACCGACAGCGCCTGCCCCTGCGGCCCGACCAGCCGCAACTTGTCGCGCAGCCTGACGCCGAAGTCGCGCGCCAGCTTGCGGCCCATCGCGATCTCCCCCGAGGCGAGTTCCAGGAAGCGTCCGCCCTCCAGGTTCGACTCGATGTCGACGATGGCGTTGTGCCGCGACGGGATCACGCCCTGCACGCGCACCGTCTGCCGCCGCGCGCCGCGAAACATGAACGCGGTGCCGGTGACGACCGGCGAGACGGCCGTGAAGCCCGCCTCCGGCTTGTCGAAGGCCTCCACCCAGAGCCGCCAGTCCTCGATCTTCTCCTGCGCCTTGGGCAGGTTGACGGTTTCGCCGACGTACAGCACGCCGGCGTCGTTGCCCGGCAGCCGCCAGGCGCCGATCGGCGCGCGCTCCGCGGGTTCCAGCGTGATGTGCGCGATCGCGCCGGTGGTGTTGCGGATCAGCCGGGACTGCAGGCCGCCAATCACCGTCTGCAGGTAGATGATCAACAGCACGCTGATCGCGACCACGCCGATGGTCAGCAGCGACTGCCCGACGCCGTAGCGCAGGTGGCGCAGCGCGACCGACAGCGTGAAATACGTGAAGCGCATCAGCCGCGTACGCGCTGCCCGGCCTTGCCCTCGCGCACGTTGCGCAACACGCGCGCGCCCGCCGGCAGGCCGGCGACCGCCGCCCACACCGGATTGCGACCGACCAGCCTCACCGGCACGGCC
>JBIIDW010000273.1:0-4113 GCA_044238215.1 Steroidobacteraceae bacterium | reverse complement strand
GTTTACCGGGGCAGCGCACGCTGATCGCAGCCGGACTGCTGCTGGCCACCGCCACGGCCCTTGGGGCCTTCGGCACCCACGCGCTCAGGCCGTCGTTGCCGCCGGCGCGTTTCGATTCATTCCAGATCGGGGTCACCTACCAGTTCTTCCACGCGCTGGGCCTGCTGGGGTTGGGCCTGCTGCGGCAGCGTCACCCGGGGTCGGCTGCGCTGCGTGCGGTGGCCTGGCTGTTGCTCGTCGGCATCGCCCTGTTCTGCGGCAGCATCTACGCGCTGACCTTCGGCGCGCCGCGCTGGTTCGGCATGGTGGCGCCGATCGGCGGGGTCTCGCTGATCGCGGCGTGGCTGCTGTTCGCCCGGGCGGTGACGCGGCTGCCGCGGGGGCTCAGCTCCGCGCCCTGAACGTGTCGCAGGCCTCGAGCGTGCCGGCCTGCAGTCCCTTGGTGAACCACGCCTGGCGCTGCTGGGCGCTGCCGTGGGTGAAGGATTCGGGAACGACGTGGCCGCGCACGCGCTTCTGGATCGTGTCGTCGCCGACCGCCGCAGCGGCGCCGAGCGCTTCCTCGACGTCGCCCGACTCGAGGATCTGCCGCGACCGGTTGGCATGGTGCGCCCAGATGCCGGCGTAGCAGTCCGCCTGCAGTTCCATCATCACCTGCAGCATGTTCTTTTCGGCTTCGCGGGCGCGGGATTGCGCGGCGCGCACTTTCTCCGAGGTGCCGGTGATGGTCTGCACATGATGGCCCACCTCGTGGGCGAGCACGTAGGCCTTGGCAAAATCGCCGGGCGCCTTGAAGTCGGTCTCGAGTTCCCGATAGAACGCGAGGTCGATGTAGATCTTGCGGTCCGCGGGGCAGTAGAAGGGCCCAGCGCCCGAACTCGCGGGGCCGCAGCCCGACACGACCTCGTTGCTGAACAGCACGAGTCGCGGCTGCTCGTAGCGTGAGCCGGCCGCGCGGAAGATCTCGCCCCAGGTGTCCTCGGTGTCGCCGAGCACCGCGGCCACGAAGTCGCCGCCCTGGTCGGTCGGCGTGCCTGGCGTGGCGGCCGGCGCCGCGGCCTGCCCGCCCGCCGCCCCGGTGACCTGCGAACCGACCTGGACGAGCCCCATGACCACGCGCGGATCGATGCCGAGGAAGTAGGACGCGACGAGGGCGAGCAGCATGCCGCCGAGGCCGAGCTTCATGCCGCCGCCCCGCCCCATTCCGCGGCGCGGCGCCTGGCCGCGGATGTCCTCGATGTTCTGGCTGCGTCGGCTGCCGTCGGTGCGCATGGCCTGTTCCCTCGCCTTCGTCGTTGTTGTTTACGTTGTCGGTGGTCGCGTCGTGTTCGGGTCCCGGGCGCGTCGGGCGGCCTCAGCCACGCGCCGCCCCGGTCATCGGCAACCAGGACGCGATGGCGCGCGCGACGCCCTCGGCCGCCTCCTCGTGCACATAGTGGCCCGCGCCGGGGAAACGCACCAGCGTCGAGCCCGGGATCATCTGCTGCAACTGGTCGGCCTCGCCGGGCGGCTTGTTGCGGTCGGCGTCGCCCCAGGGGATCAGGGTCGGCACCCGCAACTGCGGCGCCAGCGAGATCTCCTCGCCCTCGACGTATTGCCCCATCAGCGTGGTGACACCGGCGTACCAGTCGTCGGTGCGCGCGCCGAGCATCACGTCGTCGATCACCCGCTCGGTGACGAGCGAGGGGTCGACGTAGGACTTGCGCAGGAAGTTGCCGCGAAACCCGCGGTCGGCGAACAGCCTGGCGGACATGCGTGGCAGCGGCGGTACGCTGACCTGCACGATCTTCGGCACCCCGGTGCTGATGATGCCGGGGTTGAGCAGCACGAGGCCCGCGGCAGACCGGTCCTGCACCGCGGCGTGCATCGCGACTGCGCCGCCGAGCGAGTGCCCGACGTAGACCACGTCGCGCAGGCCGAGGCGCGCCGCCGCGTGCACCAGCACCGCGGCCTGCGGCCCGTTGCGGTAGTCGTGCGCGGCCGGCTTGTCGGACAGGCCGTAACCCGGCATGTCCATCGCGACGACGTGGCAGCAGCCGGCAAGTCGCGGTGCGAGCTCCCGAAAACTCTGCAGCGAGTTGCCGAAGCCGTGGATCAGCAGCAGGTCGGGGCGACCAGGGCCTGCCGCCCCGTACTCGCGGTAGCGCAGCCGCAGCCCGTCGAGGTCGAGGAAACGGTCCTGCGGCCCCGCGAGCGTGGCGGCCGGCACGCCGGCCGGCTGCGGCCAGTAGGCCCACGCCGCCGCCAGCGCCCAGAGCGCCAGCACCGTGGCCAGCAGCCCGACGCCGATTCGCTGCAGGATGCGCATGCGCGGATTCCATACAATTGCCGGCTGTCATGCAATGCCCCCCGCGGGCAGGCGCTCGTCACGTGCCCGAGCTTCCCCGACTGCCGATCCTCGAAGCGCTGCCGGCCCTGCGCGCGGCGCTGCTCGCGCGCCGCGAGGCCGTGCTGCAGGCGCCCCCGGGCGCAGGCAAGAGCACCGTGGTTCCGCTGGCGCTGCTCGACGAGCCCTGGGCCCGGGGTCGGCGGATCCTGATGCTCGAACCGCGCCGGCTGGCGGCGCGGGCGGTCGCCGAGCGCATGGCGCGCAGCCTGGGCGAGCGGACCGGCGAGACCGTCGGCTACCGGATGCGGCTCGATACCCGTGTCAGTGGCCGCACGCGTATCGAGGTGGTCACAGAGGGCGTGCTCACGCGCATGCTGCAGTCCGACCCGGCACTCGAGGGCGTCGCCGCGGTGCTGTTCGACGAGTTTCACGAGCGCAGCCTGCAGGCGGACCTCGGACTCGCGCTGTGCCTCGACGCACGCGCCCAGCTCGGCACGGAGCTGCGAGTGCTGGTGATGTCCGCCACGCTCGACGGCGAGCGCGTCGCCGCGCTGCTCGGCGATGCGCCTGTGGTCAGCTCGCCCGGCCGCAGCTTCGAGGTGACGGTTCGCTACCTCGGCCAGGGGCTGCCGCTGCTGCCCGGCGGGTTCGACTCACCGGAACGCGCAACCGCCGCCGCCGTGCAGCGCGCGCTGCGCGACGAGCCCGAGGGCGACGTACTGGTCTTCCTGCCCGGCGCCCCCGAGATCCGCCGGGTCGGCGGCATGCTGGAGGGTGCGGGCGAGGTCGTGGTGCAGCGGGCGCGCGTGCTGCCGCTGTATGGAGAACTCGGGCCGGATCAGCAGGACGCGGCGCTCGATCCGACCCCGGGCGGGCTGCGCCGAGTGATCCTCGCGACCAACATCGCCGAGACCAGCCTGACGCTGCCCGGCGTGCGGGTGGTCGTCGATTCCGGTCTCGTGCGCCGCTCGATGTTCGATCCCGTCACGGGCATGAGCCGGCTCGAGACCCAGCGGATCTCACGCGCATCGGCGGAGCAGCGCGCCGGCCGGGCCGGGCGTGTCGCCGAGGGCGTGTGTTACAGGCTGTGGAGCGAGGGATCGCAGCGCAGCCTCGCGCCGTTCACGCCCGCGGAGATCCTCAGCGCGGACCTCGTGCCGCTCGCCCTCGAGCTTGCTGGCTGGGGCGCGGAGGATGCCGCCAGCCTGGCATGGCTCGACCCGCCGCCCGCGGCCGTGATGGCCTCGGCGCGCGAACTGCTCGCACGGCTCGGTGCGCTCGACGCGGGCGGTCGGCTCACGCCGCATGGCCGGCAGCTGGCCGCGGTTCCCACGCATCCGCGCCTTGCGCAGCTGCTGGTCGAGTCGCGGCGACGCGGCACGCCCCGGCTCGGCGCCGAACTCGCCGCGCTGCTGTCCGATCGCGACATCCTGCGCGGCGGCGGAAGCCGTGGAGGCGCCGCTGCCTCGCGCGACGCCGACCTGCTGTCCCGGCTCGAGCTGCTGCGCGGCGGTGGCGGGGTCGCCGCCGTCGATCGCGCCGGACTCGAGCGCGCGCGGCGTGCCGTGGCGATTTTCGAACGCGCATCGGCGGGCGAGGGTGGCGGCGCAGGCGTCCGTCGGTCCGGCGCCGCGTCGTCGGCCGCGCTGGGACCGGGAGGGCTGGTCGCCTGCGCCTGGCCTGATCGTGTCGGCAGGCTGCGCAGCGGCGCGCCGGGCCGCTTCCTGCTCAGCAATGGCCGGGGCGCTGCATTTGCCCATCCCGACCGACTGGCGGCGTGCGAG